>DRLW01000631.1 GCA_011375275.1 Bacteroidota bacterium | reverse complement strand
GCCTGTAACTGTGCGACCGGATCGCCATCGCGTGTGATACGAATCTCAGTGACGTGTGGAAACGTTTTTTTCAGCTCGCGAACAAATTCCCGGGCACCGCGAAATTCATAATCTGCACTGACGAGGATGCGCGGTTGCTCGAAAAACTTCTGATCAGCCTGCTTTTGGTCATACGCCATGACGATGGAAACAGCGGTATTGTGCACGAGAAAACGCGGTTCGGCCAGTGTATCGACCGGCAGCGCAGCAAAAGCGAGATCATGCAGCCCCTCGTCCGGGATGATATACGTTCTGCGTGCTTTCAGGGTCTTTGCCTCTAATTCCGGCCAGGAGAACAAGTGCCGGTAGATAAAAAATCCCGTATTCATCAATTTTTCTAAATCTGTACTGCTCAGGTCGTGTGCATTCGCGGGTGGCCTGGCAAGCATGTTTCTGAACTGCTGCACGGCATGCAGCAGGGTGTCCTGCTCGACTTCGTGCCTCAGCATGCCCCGTCCTGACGGATCGGCATAAAAGGCAAAGAGCGTGTCTGCGACGAGGAGGTAATCGATAACCAGGTCCCCTGCTGCGGGTAACGACTGTCCGATCCGATCGGCAGCCGCTAAGCCATTTTTGGCAGTCAGCAGCTCCCTGTCTGCGAGCATGCCGGATTTGGCGAAAGCCAGCTTTTCCCAGGCCCGGCCGCGGTTACCGGCACTGGCTTCGTAGAGAACAGCTTTTTTCAAATAACGGTAGATGCGTTCCCGCAGCATGGTGCGCAGATGAGCAGAGGAAATCCGGTTGCCGAGATTTCTGACTTCCCCGATCAGGCTGTCCGAGAGCGTGATGGCCGGGCTGTACTCACCCCGGGCAGCGTGGATTTCTGCAGCGAGACCGAGAGCATCGATGTAGCGCTCATGATCACGAATCCGGCTGGCGAGCTGCCGGGCTGCAGTGACTGTGGCCAATGCCTCGCTGTACTGTTGCTGAAAAAACAGCGCACGCGCGAGGTCGAGATCCACTGGCAGCTTTCTGCGCGCCATGCCGCTTGCCTGCAGAGTTTGTGCTGCAGAGGTGAGATAGGCCACTGCATCCCCGTAACGCCGGGATTTCAGATAAAACTGGCCGAGAGAACGCTCGACCATAGCCCGCTCCAGCGGTGAGTCGATCCGCTCCACAAGAGCACGCGTACGCTCGACGGTGCTTTCGAACGCATCCCGGTTGTCGGTCGCCGAATAAAATTCCAGAAGAGAAGTTGCCAGCGTTACCTGCTTCTGGTTATCGTGTGGCATCCGTGCCCGGATCAGCGAGTCTGCCCGCTGATAATAGAGCGCTGCTTTGTCGTATTCACGCAGGGACTGGTACAGCGCACCGAGATTGTGCAGCAGTGTAAATGTATTGCTGGCATCATGTTCTAGTTCAGCGAGCGCCAGGCCCTCAGTATATTCCTTCACCGCCTGAGCGTACTTCCCCTCACTGCGGAAAAGCCTTGCGGCTGAGTTGTGAAAATTGATCTTGTTGCGGGCAGACAGGTGCTCATAATCGAGCCGCTGCAGCAGTTGCCGGGCTGTGCGGTAATCTCCGGCGTCGATGAGCGCTGTCAGGTATGCCAGACGTCCGGTCCGGGTAAAGAAATTCATACTTTTCAGGTACGGATAACGCTCAGCGCGGCTCTGGGTCTGGGTAAAAAGCGACACTGCCCCCGCTGCCTCTCCTGTGTACAGAAGCGAAGCAGCAATATCGTACTGAATGCTGTTGATCCGCAATTGGTCATCAGCCGCGCGTGCCAGCTCCAATGTATGTTCGCCGAGGTGTCTGGCCAGTTCATTCAGGCTCATCTGCTTGTACAGGACGAGTTGGATGCGCTGGTAGAGAACCGCACGCAGCCTTGGGTCTGCGACATGTTCGATGTGCTGCAATCCGAGAGCAGCGTAGAGTTTTCCTGCCGGTCGGCGCGCATAGCGACGGGTGAGGAGCTGTGCCTGCCAGGCCTGCATCCAGTGCTTCGCTTTGCTGGAATCCTGCAGTGCCATGCCAGAGAAAACAGCCTGCCAGTACTCTTTCCCCGGGCGCTGGGGGTAGTTTTCCAGGATCTGCCGGGCACTTTTCAGGAGATTGCGTGCGCGGTTGCTGTCGCTGATTGCGATAGCAGCAACGTATTTCTTCAGCAGGGCTGAAAGTCTGTTCTCAGCGCGTTCAAAATCACTGCCTTTCTGGTGTCCTGTCTCTTGCCGGGGTCTCTCTCCATGGATGCGTACTGCTGCTTTTCGGGCAGAGTGCGATAGCTGCTGTGCGAGGGAATCCGGCACCGGAATGGCACGAAACAGCGACAAAACTCTGTCGATGATCTCCTCCCGGTCGCTGATGTGCCCGCTGAAAATATCTTTTTGCAGGCGGACAAAAGCATCGTCGTGCTGCGTGCGGCCGCAACCGAGAAACAGGATCAACAGCACACTACCGGTGAGAAAAAGATGTACCTGTCTGCTTATCATGGATGCTTGTCAGTCAGCGGTTTCGGCACCGAACCCACGGAGTCTGCTGCCTGCGAGGGCTGCGTACGCTCCGGGACAGCATTATCGCTCTGTTCAGCTACAGGATAATTCCAGTAGGTAAGAGCGGAAAAAATGATCAGCAGCAGCCCCGCCCCGGCAGCGATCAGGCCGGTCAGGGACATGTTCCTGAGCAGATGAGCCATACGCGCGAAACCCAGTGCCGTGCCGTGGCGCATACGTGCTATTTCATGCTTCACCACGGCGAGTGCCGAATGGCGCAGGTGCGCAGGGTTCAGAGGAAAGCCGAAGGTTCCCGATGTCAGAGTTGCGAGCCTGCGGCGGCTTGCGTGCAGCGTAAATGCCGCATTCATGTATTTTTTGTGCTGAGCGACGCGGGCACCGGCAAGGCGGGCACTCGCTGCGATGTCATCTTCGATACGCTGAATGTATTGTGCTTCCACCTGTTTTTGCCCTCCCTTGATAGCGCAGGAACAGATATCGCGCTCCTGGATGAGATGAAAATGCAGTGCGGAAAGGTTTTCCAGCTCCACAACTTCGTGGATGGAAACATCCGGGACGGAACTGCGCACCAGAGAGTGGAAGGAGCGATCGAGTGGTATCATGGCCGTTTTCCTTTCCTATATGGTCATGATGTGCGCGCTGGTCTGTTGAGTTTGGCGCACAGGCGGTCGTAAAT
>DRLW01000630.1 GCA_011375275.1 Bacteroidota bacterium | reverse complement strand
TTTTTGGTATTTATTTTGTTGCCGGCGTTGTCGTTGTAGGGGTTCAAAATTTTGAACCCCTACAATTTTGAACCGCGACGAAATATTGAACCCCGACGATGCGACATGAATGTCGCGGTACAAAAATCACAAAAAAATCCCCGGCACGTTGCACATGCCGGGGATATGTCTTCAGTCAGGTTGTGGCCAGCCTGCAGGCGCTGCGCGGACTACTCATAGTCTTCGATCGGCGGGCAGGCACAGACCAGATGGCGGTCGCCCCAGGCATTATCGATGCGCGCTACCGCAGTCCAAAATTTACGCTCGCGGGTCCACTCTGCCGGGAAGGCGGCTTTCTCGCGTGAGTAGGCGTGCCCCCAGTCATCGCTGATCACCATATCCGCAGTATGCGGCGCATTTTTCAGCACATTATCCTGCCGGTCAGCTTTTCCTTCCTCGATATCGCGGATTTCCCCCAGCATGGCGATCATCGCTTCGCAGAACCGGTCGAGCTCAGCCTTGGACTCGCTCTCGGTGGGCTCCACCATGAACGTGCCCGGCACCGGGAAAGACATCGTCGGGGCGTGAAAGCCGTAATCCATCAACCGCTTGGCCAGGTCTTCCGCCTCGATGCCGGCGCTGGCTTTGAATTGGCGCAGATCGAGGATGAACTCGTGAGCGACCCAGCCACGGGTGCCGGTGTACAGCACGGGGAAATGCTCCTTCAGCCTTTTGGCCATGTAGTTGGCGTTGAGGATGGCCACCTGCGTCGCCCGGGTCAGGCCTTTTGCTCCCATCATGGCGATGTACAGCCAGGAAATCACCAGAATACTGGCGCTGCCCCACGGCGCCGCCGAAACCGGCCCGATCGCCTTTTCGCCTCCGACACGAACGACAGGATGGCCCGGCAAAAAATCCGCGAGATGCGCTTTGACACCGATCGGCCCCATGCCCGGACCGCCGCCGCCGTGCGGAATCGCGAACGTCTTGTGCAGGTTCATGTGCAGCACATCGGCTCCGAGCTCCGCCGGCCGGCACAGCCCAACCTGCGCGTTGAGATTGGCACCATCCATATACACCTGGCCGCCATGCTCATGGATGATATCGCAAATCTCGCGGATCGCCGCCTCGAACACGCCATGGGTCGAGGGATATGTCACCATAAACGCAGCGAGGTTCTCGCTGTGCTCCTGCGCCTTGCTGCGCACATCCTCGACATCGATATTCCCCCGCTCATCGCATTTGACGATCACCACCTTCATGCCGGCCATAACCGCACTGGCCGGATTGGTTCCATGCGCAGAAGAAGGGATCAGGCACACATTGCGATGCGCATCGCCGCGATCGCGGTGATATGCCCGGATCGTGAGCAGTCCGGTGTACTCACCCTGTGCACCAGCGTTCGGCTGCAGGGAAATCGCATCGAATCCGGTGATCTCCGCCAGCCACTTTTCCAGGCCGGCAAACAGCGCACGGTAGCCCCGGCTCTGGTTCTCCGGAGCAAAAGGATGAATTTTTGCCAGCTCCGGCCAGCTCAGAGGAATCATCTCTGTCGTGGCGTTCAGCTTCATGGTGCAGGAGCCCAATGGAATCATACTGAAAGCCAGGGAGAGATCACGCTCTTCCAGACTGCGCATGTAGCGCAGCATATTGGTTTCCGAATGATGGCTGTTAAAAACCGGATGCGTGAGGTACTCCGAACTGCGCTTCATCCGGCCCTGATAGCCTTCCTGCAGGCCGGCGGCCAGGTCTGCAACCGTAAAGGTGAGCTCGCGATCCATGGCAAAGATTTCCAGCAGCAGGGTCACTTCCTCGGCAGTACTGAGCTCATCGAGGGCAATGCCGACGCTGCCATCCTCATAGCGGCGCAGGTTGATCTGCTGTGCTTCGGCAGCCACCAGCAGGTCGCGGGCCGAGTACTCGCCCGTGCGGACGCGCAACGTATCGAAGAAGTCATCATGCACCAGCTCAAAGCCGAGCTTTTTCAGTCCCGCAGCCAGCACTTTGGTGAGATTGTGCACGCGCGTGGCGATAGCGCGGATACCGTCGGGGCCATGCCAGACCGCATACATGCCGGCCATGATCGCCAGCAGAACCTGCGCTGTACAGATATTGGAAGTCGCTTTTTCGCGCCGGATGTGCTGCTCACGCGTCTGCAGCGCCATGCGCAACGCCGGCTTGCCGCGTGAGTCCCTGGAGACTCCGATAATCCGTCCCGGAATCAGGCGTTTGAACTGCTCGTGGGTGGCAAAATAGGCTGCATGCGGGCCGCCAAAACCCAGGGGAACCCCAAAACGCTGGCTGTTACCGACGGCCACGTCTGCCCCGAACTCACCGGGTGGCGTCAACAGCGCCAGACTGAGCAAATCAGCAGCCACCGCCACGTATGCTCCGGCCGCATGAGCCTGCTCGCACACGCCGGTGTAATCCTCCACAGCCCCGTCCGTGGTCGGATACTGCAACAGCGCGCCGATGGTGTTTTCATCAAAAGTAAATTCGCTGTGTGACGCCACACGCACTTCGATGCCCAAAGGCTCTGCACGCGTCTGCACCACTGCGAGGGTCTGCGGATGGCAGGCATCCGATACCAGAAACACCGCGTTTTTGGGATGCTTTTTGATATTGAAAAACATCGCCATGGCCTCTGCCGCAGCCGTGCCCTCGTCCAGAAGCGAGGCGTTGGCAACCTCCAGACCGGTGAGATCGATGATCATCGTCTGGAAGTTGAGCAGGGCTTCGAGCCGTCCCTGGGAAATCTCTGCCTGATACGGTGTGTACTGCGTGTACCAGCCGGGATTCTCGAGAATGTTGCGCAAGATCGGCGCCGGTGTGACGGTATCAGAGTAGCCCATGCCGATCAGCGAACGATAGATTTTGTTTTCTGAAACAATGGCGCGGATAGCATCGAGAGCTTCGGCTTCATCCAGCGCCGGGTCCAGTGTAAGCTTATGCTGCGAACGGATAGACTCAGGGACAACAGCATCGATAAAACTGTCCATATCATCGAAGCCAAGGGTGCGCAGCATGTCAGAGATTTCGCTGCTGTCCGGCCCGATATGGCGGTCAGCAAACTTTTCTTTCCGGTCGAGGGTTATCATGAAATTTCCTGCCTTTCGGGAGATTCAATAACATGAGAAGTTCATAAATCGTGCAACAACGCTTCCGGGTATCCGGTTAACTCAGCAAACCGGGCCTGATCCAGATACCGGCATCTGTCATTCAGGCCAGGCGAAGCGCAGTGCCGGGATATCATCTTTTCGGGTACGTGCCTGTTGTCAGGGAGATTCCGGTCTTCCCCTGCGGGGAAACCGGAATGACCGTTCTTGTGCAGGCACGTGCTGTGCTGAGTTAAGTGGATAACCAGAAAAAGCACTCCGCCGGACATTTTTTGCAGTTGCACCCGGTTCCGTGCGCAAAGCGCCCGGCGAAAGATAAAACGGAAACGTGCACAGATTTGCGCACGGAAAATTAAATAATACTAATAGTTCTTAATTTTCTCAAGTAAAATAAGTTTTGCTGATAGCAAAAACCAAAAGCTGGTGCGAAACAGTGCTCATAAAAGCGGCATGCCCAAAGCACGAAGATAGCGGCACGCCATCATTTCTCTCGCGGGCGCATGAATAACTGGGTAAAATAGTATCCTCCCCGCGGTGAAATCGCCACGCCGACACCGGTGTGCGTCCAGCCGTAGCCTTCTTCATCGAGGAGAATCGCCTTGTGGGCCGGCGAATCAAGCCAGCCTTTGACCGCGTAGCCTGCCGGATCATCTGTCCCGATATTCATCGCGATATTTTCACCAACAGCGATAAACGCAATCCGTGCCTCCCGCGCCCGGTCCCAGGGCAGTTGGCCTTCCGGATTTTCATGGTCAAAGTACCGCCGGGACTGCATATCGCGAGAATGTTTTCTGGCGAGCGCACGCAACTCTTCATCCAGGGCCAGCACCGGCAAATCGCGATAGGACCGCACAGCATTGACCAGTTCGAAAACCCGGTTTTCGAGACGGATACATTCTGCAAGGGAGGTATTGACCTGCCCAAGCCCGCGCACGCGCTGCTGCTGATAAACACAGGCTTCAGACAACAGGCTGCCGAGCACGGCCAGCGAAAAAAGAATCAATCTCAACGCCATGAGCTGTAACCACCATCACCTGATCAATTCAAACTTTGAAAATAGTGCGATACCTGAAAAAACGTTCCCCCTGAAGCGACATCTCAGCCTGTGCGGATAACTCAGCCGGCCGGGCCTGATCCGGTTATCAAGATGCAACCGTGCGCAATGAATCTCCGGGTGTCCAGCTTACTCAGCAAACCAAGCCTCGCCCGTATCCCGCCATCTGTCATTCCAGCCAAGCGAAGCGCAGTGCCGGAATCTCATCTTTTCGGGCACGTGCTGTTCTCAGGCAGTCCGGTTGAAAAGCTGCAACCGTGCGCAATAAACCGGATAACCGGGGAAGGTTTCATCTAATCTATCAGAAGACAGCAGCAGAGCAGACACCTCAAGGTCTGCGAATTTTTCAGGCTACAGGGGTTCCTGTTCCGTTACCGATAAAACCCTGAGGCCTCTTGTCCTGGTCAGCGGCTCAGGAGGGAGAGCAGGTACTGGCCATACTGGTTTTTCTTCAACGGTTCTGCCAGCCTGGCGAGCTGGGCGGCGTCGATATACCCCATGTTGTAAGCGATTTCTTCGATGCAGGAGACTTTCAATCCCTGCCGTTGTTCAACCGTGGCCACGAATTGGCTGGCGTCGGTGAGGGAGTCGTGCGTGCCGGTATCCAGCCAGGCAAAACCGCGGCCCAGCAGCTCGACGTGCAACGCACCTTGCTCGAGATAGATGCGGTTCAGATCGGTTATTTCCAGCTCGCCGCGCGCCGATGGCTTCAGAGTTCTGGCGTATTCACAGACATGCTGGTCATAAAAATACAGCCCTGTGACTGCATAGTTGGACTTTGGCTGTTGCGGTTTTTCTTCGATGCTGATCACCGTGCCCTGCTGATCAAACTCGACCACGCCATAGCGTTGCGGATCGCTGACATAATAGCCGAACACTGTGGCACCCTGCTCGCGGCGTACAGCTTCGTGCAACATTTCCGGCAGGCCGTGGCCATAAAAAATATTATCCCCGAGAATCAGGGCCGCACGGTCGCCATCGAGAAACTCCTCACCGATGTGGAACGCCTGCGCAAGGCCTTCGGGCCGGGGCTGTTCTGCATAGCTGAAGGACAGGCCGATGTGCTCGCCTGTGCCGAAAAGTTTGCGAAAAAGGGGCAGATCATGGGGGGTGGAAATGATGAGTATGTCGCGGATGCCGGCGAGCATGAGTACCGAAAGAGGGTAGTAAACCATGGGTTTGTCATAGATGGGTAAAAGCTGCTTGCTGACCGTTTGGGTGACCGGGAAAAGCCGCGTGCCGCTGCCGCCGGCCAGAATGATGCCCTTCATGCTGTGCTCCTGTCGAATCGATTCCTGATTTCGGGTTTGCGGTGTCCGAAAATAGCCGATTTTCCCCTGCGATGCAACCGAAAATAAAAGCCCCGCCTCCGGGCAGGAGACAGGGCTTCGGGGTTGAACAGGGTCAGAGGAAGCTAACCCTTTTCGGGAACGGGAATCGTTTTCGTGCCATCAGTGCAAAACAGCTGCCTTGTCCTCAGCTTTTTTCTTGTCTTTTTTCTCGTCATCACGACCGAGCAACAGATCGCTGAAGTCCGGAGAAGCGTCTGCATCTTTCTGGGCATCGGCAAAAGCGTCGATAGGCGTGGCCTCGAGTTCGGTATCATCTTCCAGACGCGAATGTTTGCGGAACAGGTAAAAGCCGTAGCCAAAAATACCTGCACCAGCCATCAACAGGAAGAACAGGAACCAGCCACCACTGCGGCTGTCCGCCACAGTCTGCGTTGCCGGGTAAGGCGTCATGTTTTTAGCAGCAAGGGGCTCGTCTTCCGTGGAAGCAGGCTCATCCGGGAGCAGAGTCAGATCATCTGTCGCAGAAACTTCAGTCTCTTCAGCCGGTTCGGAAACCGTCTCTGGCGCAGGTGTGGCTGGCTGGGTCTGCTCCTGCAGTATCTCCCGGCGCTGGGTAAACTCCCGCGCCTGCTCGATGCTCTCGACTTCTGCGGCACGCTCTTCCAAAGATACCAGGCTGTTGACTTCGGACAGACGCCGTGCCTGGCGCAGCTTGTTCATCACACCGATACCCGGCAGCAAAATCTGCTCGCCGGGATAGATACCGTCAGGGTCCGGCGCCCGGTTGATGAGCGCGAGCTGGCGCCAGTACTCGGCATCGCCATAGTAATCCTGCGCCAGACGGCTGAGATATTCGCCTTCCTGAATGGTATGAATCCGGGATTCGCCCAGATACATGCGCTTGCTGAACAGCACTTCCCCGTGCGAAACCACGAGGGTTAGGGCCATGGCCAGAATCAGGCCGTGTACAAATGCTCTCATCGTTTTTCTCCTGTTTGGTTTCCCGAGCTGCCCATGCGACGCCAGGGCATCGCATGGGTGTAGCGGGTTATCAAAATGAAGGGTTATTTGCTTAATTTTGGGCCGTCAGTGTACTGAACTCCGGCTGTTCGCTTTCATCCAGCTCGAGAACACGGCGGGCCATGGCACGCAAGACCTGCCAGCGCACCAGATGATAGAGCGCCAGGGCACCTGTGGCAAAGGCCAGACACACCAGCAGCGCAACATCATCGAACAGCGCCGAGCGCAGACTCAGGGAAGCACCGACCAGCCCTGCTGCTACTGCGATCGGATAGTTCAGCCAGCGCTGCGGGTAGTTGAGCTCGCCGAGAATGATAAAGGCGCGCGCAACAGCAAGAGTTGCCAGCACGACGAGAATGATCTGTCCTGTACTCATCTTTCACCTCCTCGCTTGTTGAACAAGCTGTTTGCTCCACCGGGATGTGTAAAACAGAACCGGCGGATTCCAGGTAGTGCGGATGCCGTTACAGCGCATCTGCATCCGCGTCGTCGCTCATCAGGCAAAGGCAGTGCCAAAGCAATTCCGCGTTTTAAGCGAATACCCTATCACTATATTTTTTAAACAGTTAAAGGCGAGACTTAATAAGAAGGCTTTTTGATTGGAAGGCAGAGCGGTGTAAATTTTACATTATAGAAAAGAAATTACCCTGTAGCGTGATGTTAATCGTGGATGGATAGTTCGTCGCCCGGCACACGGCGCTTTCCGGCTGGTCCCCTGGTGATCACCAGCCGATTTCTTCAACACAGGCTCCGGGATCAATCGTCAGCAGATGGGGCACGCCGCCCTGCGCACGGATTGCCGCAGCCACGTGTTCTTCCCTGCCCGGTGCCAGAGCAAACATGCACCCACCACCGCCAGAACCATTGATTTTGCCACCCAGTGCTCCGGCTTCCAGACTCGCAGCGAGCATGGCGTCGATTTTTTCTGTCGATATGCGCTTGCGGTCTCGGAGCTGTTCGTGATGGCGGTTCAACAGAAGTCCCAGCTTATCCAGATCCGTATCGCGGCTGCGCAGCAGATATAACGCTTCACGGAGCAA
>DRLW01000629.1 GCA_011375275.1 Bacteroidota bacterium | reverse complement strand
GCAGGAACGTGATTTTCATCTTTTGTCCGGTCGCCGAACCGGACGGCCGCGACCGCGTCGTCGATGTTTTTCGCTACCGTGCCGGCAATCGCGGTGTCGGGCCGAACCTCACCTTCTGGGGCAAGTATGTCGCTCATGACAACAACCGCGACGGCTACGGCCTCGGCCTTGCGCTGACGCGCAATATTCTGAAGAGCTTTATGCACTGGAAAGCCACGGTCATGCACGACCTGCACGAATCCGTGCCTTTTCTCTATATTTCCACCGGCCTCGGGCCGTACAACGAGCATCTCGATCCCCTCACCATCAACGAATGGCACAATCTGGCGCACGAGGAGGTGACCGAGCTCACCCGTGCCGGCATGCCCGGCGTATGGACGCATGGCTTTTACAACGGCTGGGCCGGCAATTATCTCATCTGGATGGCCAACCTGCGCAACGCCACCGGGCGGTTCTACGAAACATTCAGCAACCATGTCCCCGAAACCCTCGAGCGCACCATTCCGAAGCGGATGACCTCTGTGCAGTGGTACCGTCCCAATCCCCCGCTGAAAAAAACACAGTGGTCGCTGCGCAACAACACCAATTACATGCAGAGCGGTGTGCTGGTGGCGCTGAATTACGTTGCCAGAAACCGCACGCGCTTTGTCGATAGTTTTTATCTCAAATCGCGCAATGCCGTACGCAGGGGCAAAAGCGAGGCGCCGTATGCTTATGTCATCCCTGCCCGGCAGCGGCGGGTGCAGGGCGTGGCCGGGCTGATCAACCTGCTGCGCCTGCAGGGGCTGGAAGTACACCGCGCGCAGGAGAAATTACGCTGGAGCACGCCGGCTGGGGATAAAAAGGCGCAGACGGAAAAAGCCCGCAGCATCACGGTGGAAAAGGGTGCCTACATCATCCGGCTCGACCAGCCCTATCGCACTCTGGCGCGGGTGCTGCTGGATAAGCAGAATTTTCCCAAAGATGCTAAACCGCCTTATGACGACACAGGCTGGACTCTGCCGATGCTGCATCAGGTACAGTGCTTTCGCGTCGATGACCCGGCCGTTCTGCAGGCGAAAATGACGCTGCTGGACAGCGATGTGCGCCTGCGCGGAGAGCTGCGGGACCGTGGCAGAGGTCTCTTTCTGGTCAATAATACTACGGATGATCAGGTCGCCCTGCTGCGCTTCCGGCTGGCGGATGTGCCCATGCTGGCAGCGGACGAGCCGTTCCGCGCCGGCCGGCGTAATTTTGCCGCCGGGACACTGATTATCGATAGAAATGATCTCCGGCAGGGCCGCATCGACAGCCTGGCGCATCTGGCGCAGGAGCTGGGCCTGGAGATCATCGGCATCAAGCGGTTGCCGGAGGTCGCGGTGCATCCTGTGGAAACGCCGCGCATCGCGCTGGTGCATACCTGGGTTGCGACGCCGCAGGATGCCGGCTGGTGGCGGCTGGCGTTTGACCGCATCGGCATTCCGTACACACACCTTTCGGAACAGGACCTCGCCTCGGTGGACCTGCAACAGTTCGATGTCATCATCATGCCCCGTCATCGCGCACGGCCGCAGACGCTGGTTTCCGGCACCACCGAGGCCGGCCCGGCCATCCCCTGGCAGCGCTCGGACAGCCTCAGGCACATCGGCGTCATCGACGAAACCTATGACCAGCGCCGGGGCATGGGCTTCGAGGGTGTGCAGAAACTCAAGGATTTTATCGAATCCGGCGGTGTTTTCATCACCGAAGGCACGAGCAGCGCGTTCCCCATCGACATGGCGTTGACCCGGCGGGTCAGTATTGTACCGGCCAAAAAGCTGCAGGCGCGCGGCAGCGTGGTCAAGGCGGAAATTGCCGATCGCAAAAGTCCGATCACATACGGTTATGCGGATACAGCCGCGGTCTATTTCAGCGGCAGGCCGATTTTTCAGGTCAACAAAAATACCGGGAATTATCTCGTGCCGGACTGGCTGAAGGATGAGGTCTGGTTTCGGGAGGTACCGCGTGTAGTTGTGAAGTTCCCGAAAAAGGGGATTTTACTGAGTGGCATGATGCGCGGCGAGCAGGAACTGGCGGGCAAGCCGATGATCATCGACGTGCCCGCAGGCAAGGGACACGTGGTGCTGTTTGCCAACCGGCCGTTCTGGCGTTATGAAACCGCCGGCAGCCACGGGTTTGTCTGGAATACTCTGCTGCACTGGAATGATCTGCACCTCGGCTGGCCCGAGCGGCCGGAGGAAAATTCTGCGCACGAGTAGCGCCAACTCCGGCCACATTGTGTTTATCTGATCGGTGGCAGGTGCACCTCGATGGCGAGCAGGAATTCGGTCGAGGCTTTTCGCGAGGCGTCGTTGAACTGCTGCACTACCGGCACGCTCACCCCCGCCTTGTACATGATATTGCGGTAGCTGAACAGCAGCCCCGGGCCAACGCTGAGATAGCGGCCACCGGACTGGCTGATGGTTTGCCCTGACATTTTATTCCTGCCGTTGATACCGCCGTTGACTTCGAGGATAAAGACCGGATCGGGCTGGTGGTATTCCAACTGCCAGGGCCGGATACCTACGGCCAGGTTGTAACGCAGGGCATCGCCGCGGTCAAAGCCCTGCCAGGTGCCGTTGCGATGGTAGCGGATACCGGAGAAGAAATAGGAGCGCCGGGATTCATAGCCAAAAGAAGCACCGACAAAGAAATCCGTGGTACCGCTGCCGAGCTGTCTGTCGCGGTTACCGCTGGGGAGTTTGATGCCCGCATGGAGTGCTGCCTGGCGGCTGGCGCGATACATGTCCTGGCGAAAGAAACGGTATTTCCCGCGCACGACCATATCGCCAAAGCCCGCACCGCGTTGCTCATCAGCATAGAGCCAGGGGCCTACGACGGTGAGGGAAAAGTCCGGCGTGACGCCGTAGAGTAATTCGAGCTGGTTGCCCCAACCCAGGTCTCCGCGTTCCAGCTCCAGGGAAAAAGCATAGCCATATTGGTACATCGTATGCGGGCCAAGGCCGAAAATCGGTTCGTGCGCCAGCGCATGAGGTGCCTGAGGCAGGCTGAAGATAAACAGCAGTAAGAGAGTAATTTTTTTCATCATTTCTCTTTTCATGGTTCATGGTGTGAAAGACTGAACATGCACCATCGCCAGTCTTATTCCTTATTTCCGGTCTATCCGGCCGCGCTGTGTTGCGGGATGAGACTTCAGTCAGCGCAGGTGAGTGAAGTCTCAGACTCTGAGTGCATGTACTCTGAATACGACAGAGGGGGCCAAAGATAACGCTCCTGGTCTGTTCGCAATTGCTTTTTCGCTGCGGGCTTTGTACTCTGTGTTCTGGCAGGCACAGACGAAATGTGCCATCCGGCGCAGCAGCGGCAACGTGCACAGGGTCGAAGCTTTCTTCCGCAACAGCCGGCGTGCGTACTTATGAAAAGAATGGCGGCTCGCCGCCTCTCTCCACGATGATCTCCCTGAAGCGTCATGAAATAAACTGTCCATTTACCACATTCATGAGGAGCATGTTCCATGGGTGAAGTGAAAAAATTTGATCCCCCTGAAGAGTTTTCCCGCAATGCACATATCAGTTCCCTCGATCAGTACCGGGAGTTGTATCAGAAATCCGTAGCAGACCCGGAAGGGTTTTGGGCCGGCATCGCGGAACGACTGCACTGGTTTAAAAAATGGGATACAGTACGTGAATACGATTTTGTCAACGGCAAAATCCAGTGGTTCTCCGGCGGTACGCTCAACGTCAGCTATAACTGCCTCGACCGGCATGTCCTGGCCGGGCACGGCGACAAGACGGCGTTGATCTGGGAAGGCAATGACCCGGCGGAATCAAAGACATTTACCTACAACGAGCTGCTGGAAGATGTGCAGAAATTTGCCAATGTGCTCAAAGCCATGGGGGTGAAAAAGGGTGATCGCGTCTGCATCTATATGCAGATGATCCCCCAGTTGCCGGTGGCCATGCTCGCCTGCACACGCATCGGAGCGGTGCATTCGATCGTCTTCGGCGCTTTCAGCGCGGAGTCCCTGCGCGATCGCATCAATGATTCTGCCTGCAAAGTGCTCATCACTCAGGATACCGGCGTGCGCGGCACCCGCCAGGATATCCCCATGAAAGCCAATGCTGACAAAGCCGTTTCCGAATGCCCGTCGATCGAGAAGGTCATCGTGGTGCAGCGCACCGGTCAGGCCGTAGAGATGGAGTCCGGCCGCGATGCGTACTGGCACGAACTCATGGCCGGCGCAGAGCCTGCCTGCGAACCCGAGCACATGGAGGCCGAAGACCCGCTGTACATCCTGTACACTTCCGGCTCCACAGGCAAACCCAAGGGTGTGCTGCACACAACCGGCGGTTATCTGGTTTATGCCTCCTACACTCACGAACTGATTTTTGACTATCACGAAGGCGATGTGTACTGGTGCACGGCTGATATCGGCTGGGTGACCGGCCACTCGTACATCGTCTATGGCCCGATGGCCAACCGGGCGATCACCATGATGTTCGAAGGCGTGCCCACGTGGCCGGACTTCGGGCGATTCTGGCAGATCGTCGATAAGCACAAAGTCAATCTTTTTTACACCGCGCCTACAGCGATCCGCGCGCTGATGAAGGAAGGCGATAAATGGCCGTTGCAACACGATCTCTCCTCGTTGCGCCTGCTCGGCACCGTGGGCGAGCCGATCAAAGAGCCGGAGTGGCTGTGGTACCATAAGGTCATCGGCAAGGAAAGATGCCCGATCGTCGATACCTGGTGGCAGACAGAGACGGGCGGCATTCTCATTTCACCCCTGCCGGGAGCAACGCCGACAAAACCCGGCTCTGCTACGCTGCCCTTCTTCGGCGTCGAACCGGTTCTGCTCGATGAGCAGGGCAATGAGCTCGGCGGCGCGACCCAGGGCTATCTCGCCATCAAACGCTCGTGGCCGGGCCAGATGCGCACGGTGTATGGCGACCATGAGCGTTTTATCCAGACGTATTTTTCCCGCTTCCCGGGATATTACTTCACCGGCGACGGAGCGCGCCGCGATGAGGACGGCTACTACTGGATCACCGGCCGCGTCGATGATGTGCTCAATGTTTCCGG
>DRLW01000628.1 GCA_011375275.1 Bacteroidota bacterium | reverse complement strand
GCATTTATCCTGAAGGTGGGAAAAAGGGCACGCTGGAGCGTATGAGTTTCAGCGCCGAGCACGCAGGTCTGGCCTGCAGCAGTTGTCACCAGAGTGCGCACGGGCAATATCCGGTAGCTGCCAGTGGCGTAGACCCTGTGACCCTCGAACAGGCTCGCTCACTGAATCCGGATGGCTCACCCGGGCCGGTAACCTGCGCCGCTTGCCATGTAGTGGATTCCGAAGGTGTACCACGGAGCCTGCCGCCCTCTGCCCTGGCCGCTTTCCCGGCGCAGAGCTATCCGACGCGTTATGAAAAAGCTGTGGCATGGGCGCATACCCGGCGCAGTGCAGAGGAAAAGGGAAAAGAGCAGCCCAGATGAGCAGGTCTCCTATTCTCTGTAAATTTTCACCACGATTTTGCCGTCCTCGCCGACATAGCCGCGATACATTCCCTCGGTGTTGAACGGCATGGCGATATTTCCCCACTTGTCCACAGCGATGATGCCGCCACTTCCCCCGAACTCTTTCAATTTGTGCATGACGACATCATCGGCTGCCGCCTGCAGGGATTTCCCGGCGTAGGCCATTTGCGCCGCGATGTCGTGCGCAACAACCGAGCGGATAAAATACTCTCCATGTCCGGTCGCAGAAACTGCGCAGGTGGCGTTGTCAGCGTACGTGCCCGCGCCGATGATCGGCGAGTCGCCGATGCGGCCGAATTTTTTATTGGTCATGCCACCCGTCGAGGTGCCTGCAGCGAGATTGCCCTGTTTATCCAGCGCCGCAGCGCCCACGGTCCCGAACTTGAAATCATGAGGGATGAGTTCATCGTTGGGAATCTGAGCCTGGTTTTTTTCTTTTTCCAGGGCAGTCTGCAGTTGCTGCCAGCGCCGCTCAGTATAAAAATAGTCCGGATCGACAAACTCGACGTCGTTGGCGCGGGCAAAGGCTTCAGCACCCTGGCCGGCCATCATGACATGCACGGATTTTTCCATCACCAGCCGGGCGAGGGTGATCGGATTTTTGATATGCCGGACACCAGCCACAGCACCGGAATTTCGTGTGGCCCCGTCCATGATGGAAGCGTCGAGCTCATTGGTGCCGTCGTGCGTGAACACAGCACCTTTGCCGGCATTGAACAGCGGCGAGTCTTCCATGATCTGAATCGCAGCAGTGATGGCATCCAGGCTGCTGCCGCCTTTGGCAAGGATGTCGTAGCCGGCCTGCAGGGCCTCGGTGAGTTTCTCCCGGTAGGCCTGTTCCTGCTCGGCGCTCATATTTTTTTTCAGAATCGTGCCGGCGCCGCCGTGGATGACGAGAGCGAACTGTTGTTTCCTGGGCTCTCCAGACTGGCATGAAAGCAGCAGAGCCAGCCCGCCAGCGAGCAGCAGCCAGGACAAAGAGCGTAGAAAGAAATCGGTTGTCTGCATTGTGTGATCCTTTTTTTAACCTGAAAATTTACCTGCCATCCAGATAGCATCTCGTCACACCGCTCCAGCAGTGTGACGCCCCTTTGCGACGCTCCCGCGTCGCTACCACCCAACCCAGTGAGCCGCCACGATGCCTGAGTTAAGTGGATAACCAGAGATCAGGCACGATAAATCGTGCGCTACGAACGCGCTATCCCGAGTTCATCTCGTCACACCGCTCCAGCAGTGCGACGCCCCCTTCCGACGCTCCCGCGTCACCGCCACCCAACCCGATCAACCGGCACTATCCCGTCATGGTGTGCCAACGCCTGCGTATGCGATACCGGTCAGAGTGGCCATGTCGCGGTTGAAGGTCGTGATGTCGTCCGAATTGAACTGGTTGAGATGGTCGTGCCCGCATGCACGCGCCATCACCTGCATCAGCTCGACGCTGGCAGTGAAAAAATTCTCCAGTCTGCGCGCAGAAAGCTCGATATCCAGCCTGCGGCGCAGCTCTTCCTTTTGGGTCGCAATGCCCACAGGGCAGTTATCGGTATGGCAGGCGCGCATGGCCTGGCATCCGATAGCCTGCATGGCTGAGTTGGAAAGAGCGATGGCATCTGCACCGAGAGCGAGTGCTTTGATGAAATCCGGCGCTGTGCGCAGTCCGCCGGTGATGATCAAAGTGATATCTCTTCTCCCTAACTTGTCGAGATGGCGCCGGGCCCGGGCAAGTGCCGGAATGGTGGGCACGGAGATATGGTCGCGGAACAGAAGTGGTGCTGCACCGGTGCCGCCGCCGCGGCCGTCGAGAATGATGTAGTCAACACCGATGCGGAGTGCCGCTTCGATGTCAGCCTCGATGTGATTCGCCGAAAGCTTGAAGCCGACAGGGATGCCGCCGGTGCGTTCCCGGACTTTTTCTGCGAATTTTCGGAAATCATCTTCACAGGTCATGTCCGGGAAACGCGGTGGGGAAATGGCAGGCTCGCCCTCAGGGATGCCGCGTACCGTGCTGATTTTGCCTTTGTTTTTATGTCCCGGCAGATGTCCGCCGGTCCCGGTTTTGGCTCCCTGGCCACCCTTGAAATGGAATGCCTGAACCTTTTCCAGCAGATCGAAGGTAAAACCGAATTTTGCTGAAGCCAGCTCATAAAAATACCGGCTGTTCTCCTGCTGCTCCTCAGGCAACATCCCTCCTTCGCCGGAGCAAATGCCTGTGCCGGCCTTTTCCGCGCCGCGGGCCAGGGCAATCTTGGCTTCTTCGGAAAGAGCACCGAAACTCATATCTGAAACCAATAGAGGGATTTTCAGGGTGAGTGGTTTATCCGCATTCGGCCCGATCACAACCTCCGTGCCGACAGCCACGTCTTCGAGATGGGGCAGGCGGGCGAGCTGCGCGGGAAGTATCTGGATATCGTCCCATCGGGGGAGCTGGTCATAGCTTACACCCATGGATGCAACGGGCCCGTGATGTCCGGTCTTTCGCAGACCATCGCGGGCGAGCTGCTGTATCTCCGCTGCTTTGGGCTCCTCTGGTGTCGGCTGGGTTGCCAGGTAAGGGCCCAGATAATCCTTGCGCGGAATCACTTCCGGGTGTTCCTGCTCCCAGTGCCGGATTTCTTCTTCATCGACCCAGACCTTTCCATCTTCGACCAGGGCTGAGAATTTGTGCAAAACTTCGTGGTTGTCGTACTCACTGATGCCGGTGTCGTACCGATAGTCCCAGAAATGCACACCGCAGATCAGGTTGTCACCTTCGACGTAGCCGTCGGCGAGCAGCGCGCCACGGTGCAGGCACCGGCCGTAAAGAACCGAAACGTCTTCTCCGTAACGGATGACGACCAGGTCGGTGTTGCTCACCAGTGCATGTGCCGGCTTGCGGTCTTGCAGCGCGTTCCAGTCAGCGATGGCGATTTTCTTTTTCATAGTTCGGCCTCCTTGGTTGTCCCGCCTTATTCTATGAAATTTCGTACCGCGACATTTATGTCGCGTTTCAGCCATGCCCCCCCAAGCAGTCTGAGTAATGCGAAGGATCTACCGCGCGACATGAATGTCGCGTTACAATGAGCACTCGAACTGTGAGATTTATGTCGCGTTTCAGCCATGCCCCCCAAAGCAGTCTGAGTAACGAAAAGGATCCGACCACGCGACATGAATGTCGCGGTACACTTTGGCCACTACTCGCACGACATCCCAGGCGAAGCGCAGTGCCGAACTCTCATCTTTTCGGGCACAAGCCAAAGCCTGGGTGGATTCCGGTCTTCCCCTGCGGGGAAACCGGGATGACTGCTCTGGTGCAGGCCGTGTTGTGGTCAGGCGGTCATGCTGAAAAGATGCAACCGTGCTGGGTGAGGCGGAAAACCAG
>DRLW01000627.1 GCA_011375275.1 Bacteroidota bacterium | reverse complement strand
CGCTGCATTTGATGACCCGCGAAAGCTGGTGGAAAAGTTCAGCATCGATGGCCCCGGGTTTATCAACGTCACTCTGTCGCCGGATTACTGGCGTTCTCTGCTGCCAGAAATCATCGCCTCCGGCGCAAAGTACGGCGAAATAGACCTCGGTAAAGGGCAGAAAATACAGATCGAGTTCGTCAGCGCTAACCCCACCGGCCCGCTCAACGTGGTTTCCGCACGCGCGGCGGCTGTGGGTGATGTGCTGGTCAGCGTGCTCAACCTTGCCGGGTTTGATGCCTGGCGCGAGTACTATGTGAATGATGCCGGTCGTCAGATTCGCCTGCTCGGAGCCTCGGTCGCTGCCCGTTATGCCACCCTTTGCGGCCATGCAGAGGATGTGCCCGAAGATGGGTATCAGGGAGAGTATATCATCGACCTGGCAAAAGAAATACGCTCAGAGCTGGGCGATGAACTGATGCAGCTCGATGCCGGTGAACGGGCGGAAAAACTATCGCAAATCGCTCTCGACAAGATGCTTGCCCTGCACCGCCAGGCCATGGATGCCTACCGCGTACACTATGACCTGTGGTTCCGGGAGAGCAGTTTGCGAGCTGCCGGGAAGCATTTTGACGTGCTGAATGTGCTGCGTGAAAAAGGCCTGACCTATGAAAAGGAAGGTGCGGTCTGGTTTCGATCTACCGATTTTGGTGATGCAAAAGACCGGGTCTTGATCACTCGTGAGGGCGAACCCACGTATTTTCTCGTCGATATTGCGTATCACAAAGATAAGTATGAACGCGGGTTTGAAAAAATATATGACCTGTGGGGCCCTGATCACCACGGGTATATCGACCGGGTTTCTGCAGCGCTGCAGGCTTTGGGGTATGCTAAAGAGAACTTTCAGGTTCGCATCATTCAGCAGGTGAATATGCTGCGCGACGGCGAAGTGGTCAAGATGAGCAAGCGCGCGGGCAATATCATCGAAATGCGCGAAATCGTCGACGAAGTCGGTGTTGACGCAGCACGTTATTTTTTCATCATGCGCAAACTCGACTCGCCATTGGATTTTGATATCGAGCTGGCCAAGAAGCAGACCGATGAGAACCCGGTGTTCTACGTTCAGTATGCCCATGCGCGTTTATACAACATTATCGTGCATGGCCGCGAAAAAGGTGTTGAGCTGGAGCCTGATGCCGATCTGTCAGTGCTGAACGAGCCGGAGGAGTTCGCCGTGATGCGCAAACTGGGTGAGTATCCGGAAATTATCCGGCGCATTGCCGAGCTCATGGAACCCCATCATCTGACGACTTATCTGATCGAACTTGCAAGCACATTTCACAGTTTTTATCAGAAGCACCGTGTTATTTCTGATGACCGTTCCCTCAGCCGCGCCAGGCTGGTGCTGGTTGAAGCCACGCGCACGGTGATACACAATGCGCTCGGGCTGCTGAAAATTACTGCGCCTGAACGCATGTAATGGACTCAATTCAAACGCAGAGGATCTCATGAATCTGATCGTCGTTGGCTCGGTGAGTTTTGATACCGTGGAGACTCCCAAGGCCCGCAAGGACCTCGTGCTCGGTGGCACGGCGGTTTTTTTCAGCATTGCATCCAGTTATTTCACCCGCGTCGGCATGGTCGGGGCAGTGGGTACGGATTTTCCCGATGAGCACATCGAGTTGCTCCGGCTGCACAAGGTTGATCTGCAGGGGCTGGCCAGTATGGATGGCAAAACGTTCCACTGGGGCGGGCGTTATCATGATAACATGAATTCGCGTGATACCCTGTTTACCCACCTGAATGTATTTGAAAATTTCTCACCCGAGCTTCCGGCCGCCTACTGCGATGTGCCCTATGTTTTTCTCGGCAATATCGCCCCGGCCCTGCAGTTGCATGTTCTGGATCAGGTCCACAACCCGGAGTTTATCGCTCTGGATACGATGAACTTCTGGATCGATGGCGCCCTCGATGACTTGAAAAAAGTACTCAAGCGCATCGATTTGATCTTTGTCAACGATGAGGAAGCAATGCAGCTCTCCGGCGAGCACAACCTGCTCAAAGCCACGCGTGCGATTCAGAGCATGGGGCCGAAGATCGTGGTGATAAAAAAAGGCGAGCACGGCGCATTTCTGTTTCACGAAGATGCGCGTTTTTATGCACCGGCTTTTCCCCTGGAAGAAGTTCATGACCCGACTGGTGCCGGTGATACTTTTGCCGGCGGCTTCATGGGCTTTCTCGCCGGCTGCAAGCGCGTTGATGACACCAGTCTGCGGCAGGCGATGATCTATGGCAGTACCATGGCGAGTTATGCGGTTGAGGATTTTTCCGTGCATCGCCTGCAAAAACTGCAACGCAGTGATATCGACGCCCGCTTCCGCGCTTTCCACGAGATGACCCGATTTGATCCGGTGGCTTGAAATGACAATTATTACAGAGTATATCGAACGTTCGACGAAAGGCATCTGTGATATCCACGATATTACAGATGACGTCAGATCCCATCTCCACGCCTCGGGCCTGACCGCCGGAACCGTGACGGTATTCGTTTCCGGCTCAACCGCAGGCATCACCACGGTGGAGTTTGAGCCTGGTTTGAAAAAAGACCTGCCCGAGCTGTTCGAAAAACTGGCACCCCAGGGTATAACTTACCACCACGACGCGACCTGGGGCGATGGCAACGGATTTTCCCACGTACGCGCTTCTCTTCTGGGCCCATCCCTGACCGTGCCTTTTGCCGATGGCCACCTGATGCTCGGCACCTGGCAGCAAATCGTGCTGATCGACTTCGACAACCGGCCGCGCAGCAGAAAGGTCGTCGTCCAAATTATGGGTGAGTAATCCGGCTGCAGAGCATCTCGCGCCTCCTGGCACAAACCTTCTCGCGACAATCCCTGCGTTGTCGCGCCGCGGAGTCCTGGCCTGCCTGCGCGATGGGCACGATGAATCGCGCACTACAAACGCTAAAGGCACGATAAATCGTGCACTACGAACGGTTGGGTGAAGCCATCTGTGTCCGTGCTGTTGTGTGCGGCAGTGCCTTCGCTCTCTTTATAAGATGACCTTATACGCCATGTAAATGACCAGAAACAGAGAGATCAGGATGATCGAAGTGGACAGCATGATGTTCGTCTTTTTCACGCTGTAAGGTATCATCTGCTCGGATTCGATGTGTTTTTTATAGGTAAAAAACCTCACGGTTGCGGCAATCACCATCAGGATGCCGACGAAGAAGAGCAGAAGCCCGGACAGCTCTGCATAAAGTGACGGCTGAAAGTGTTCTTCATCTCCCACCCGGTTGCCCAGGTATTGAACAAAAAGGTCGAATTTTTCTATGAGAAAGCCGAACGCCATTATCGAAATAGATGTCCTGATCCATGCCAGATATGTGCGTTCATTCGCGGCATGGTCGGTGTAACGTTTGATCATGTCCTGCCTTTTGGTGATTGGTAAAAATCATACATTCTTCGCCACGCGTCTATAGCGAGGCAGATGCACTCTCTGTTTAAGCCTGTTTGTCCGGTTCTTCCGGGCCGGCGCAATTTTGAGTGCATCTGGCCAGCCTTCCTTTTTTCAGCTTCCCTTGCTTTTCACACCTGCCGGCGGATGCGGAGCAAAGTCCAGCGGTTTGCCGTTGAGAGTGAGCACCGGGCCGGATGGCCGTGCTTTTTCTCCGTTCGGGCCAAAGGCTGCTGCTGTCTTTGCCAATTCCTCTTCGCTGAGTTTTTTACCCACTTGTCGCGGCTTCTCACCATAGAAACTGTCCACATGCAGGGTTTGCGTCGGAAAGGCAAACTCGACGCCGATCTCATCCGCCAGCCTGAGAATTTCCAGCAGGATATTGTGCCGCTCGCGCAGCTCCTCACTCCAGTCCTTGACATCGAGAAAAACATAGACCAGCACGTTGAGGGAAAAATCACCGTAGTCGTTGAAGTGGATTTCGTAGAAATCCTTGCGTGTTTTCGGATTGGCCTGGACGATGGCGCGCACGCCTTCGACAAAGGCCTGCATCTGTTCGGCTGAGGTGTTATAGGTCAGCCCGAGCACGGTCTTGATGCGGCGATAGCGCCGCATGCCCATGTTATCGATGGCCGCATCGGCGAGTTTGGCGTTGGGCACGCTGACCAGGGAGTTGTAAAACGTACGGATACGCGTGGAGCGAAAGCCGATCTCTTCTACCGTGCCTTCGACGTTGTTTGAGATGATCCAATCACCGACGTGGAACGGCTTGTCGAGGAAGATGGTGATCGAGCCGAAAAAATTCGCCAGGGTATCGCGGGCGGCGAGGGCAAAGGCCAGACCGCCGATACCAAGACCGGTCAGCAGGGAAGCGACGTCGATGTCGAGATTTTGCAGCACGAAAATCGTGCCCATGATCGCGATGAAAACTTTCAGGGTTTTGCGCACCAGCGGCACGAGCTGATCATCGAGCTTGCTCTCCGTCGCTGCTGTCAGACCGGTGAGATAGAATTCCAGGATATCCACCAGCCGGTAAACCAGCCAGACCACGCTGAAATACATCAGCACCAGCAACACGCCACGCAGGTAGAGATTGAACTGTACGCTGAACTGCAGGTTACTGTAGCTCAGCATCCAGGTGCCGGCCATGAGAAAAAGCGCCAGGGGCCGCGTGATCACTTCGAGTATTTTTTCATCCCACTGAGTGCTGGTTTTTTTGCTCAACCGGTGGCTGAAATGGGTGAGCACAAATTCCGTGATGCGGCGGACGAACAGGCCGAGGAGAATGAGCACGAACAACCCGACAATCTGCCAGGGCGCGATGCCGAGAAATCGCGTTTTCAGAAAATCGGGCAGTTGATCGACGATGTATTCGACAGCGACCGAGAATGTTTCGCGATACAGCCCGGGTATGGCTTTGATGCTGGCGGGGGTAAACATCCACATCGAACCATATTTTTGCAGCATGATCTGCGGCACCTGTTTGTGCAGCAAAATAACCTGTTGCTCGGTCAGGGGGTCTTTGTAGTCCGGCTCATCGGGATAGCTCTCCAGCGACAGGTACAGTCCGCGCGCGTCGAGGATGCGCTTGAGCTGCCGGGCGAGTTCGATGCGATCGCTCTCACCGAGGGCCGGGTCTGATCCAAATGCAGCCGCCGCGATTTCAGGGCGATTATTGTTCTGCCAGTAAAGGAAATTGTACACCGCCTGGCGCGGGGTTGCAAAATAACGTTCATACTGCCGCACAGCGGCCGGAGAGCTGGCAGCCTGCGGCTCGGTTTGGGCGGCGAGCGTGTTGCACAGAAATAAAAATACGAATATAGTGGAGAGTTTTCTTTTCATGGTACGAATGTCCTGCGCGTTTTGGGTGTTCATTGTTGCGTGAATTG
>DRLW01000626.1 GCA_011375275.1 Bacteroidota bacterium | reverse complement strand
TCCTGACCATAACAGCAGCCTTTGTCGTCTTTGCGCTCAGTCACTCCATCCTGGCAGCAGACAGCGTCAAAGCGAAGTTGCTTTCTGTTCTGGGGGAACGAGCCTACATGTACCGTTTTTTGTACTCGGTCCTCAGCCTGGTTTTGATCGCGGTCATTTATTGGCAGTTTCCCCCGGATGGGCAGGTGCTTTACCGTGTGGCTTCCCCGTGGCGCTGGTTGATGCTGGCAATTCAGGCGATCATGGGTGTGCTGTTCATCAAGACCGTGATCGATTTTCAGGGCAGCGATTTTTTAGGCTACAGAAGCCTGCGCACACGTGCAGCCACGCCCGAAGAGCACCTAAATATCGAAGGGTTGTTCCGTTTTGTCCGGCACCCTCTCTATGTCATCGCTACGATTTATCTTCTCGCCGCTCCAGACATGACGGTTGGCCGGCTGGCCTGGACCACCAACATCATCCTGTATTTTTGGATCGGAACATTCTTTGAAGAACGCCGCCTGGTCGCCCAGTTCGGCGATGCCTACCGCGAGTACCAGCAGCGCGTGCCGCGTTTTATTCCGCGCTTGCGCCGTCGCAGAAAACAGCATTCTCAGGCATAAAAAACGCCGTACTGCTGAAGCATCTTTTCAGCAGCACGGCGCATAAATTTTTTCCTGCTTTATTCTTCTCACGCAACGTCGCTATAGCGCCATGTCATCTAAAAAATTAACCGTCGCAGCGTCTGGTTATCCAGTTTATTCAGTACGGTTGCCTCTTTGCAACCAGACCGCCTGATAAGAGCACGTGCCTGCCCCCGAGCCCGAAAAGATGAGATTCCGGCACTGCGCTTCGCCTGGCCGGAATGACAGATATTGGGGGACTGAGTCAGGCCTGGTTTGCTGAGTAAACTGGATACCCGGAGTCGCAGCGCGGCACCGTTGCGTGAGTCTTTTTTGTGACTAATCGTTCAGAATAGGTTTCAGTCAGCCCGCGTGGCATGCTCAGGCATCTTGCAGCTCGCCGCGCAACAATGCGATGAATTTTTTCTCGGCATTGGAGAGAATCCGGCCCTTTTTGCTGATGATAGCGATTTCGCGCTCCAGCGGGATACCTTCGATGCTCAGGGTGTGCAGTTTTCCGGTTTGCTTTTCCTCCCGTACGGAATTTTCCGGCACGATGGAAATACCAGAGCCGTTCTCTACGACGCGCTTGATGGTTTCGATGTTGTCGAGGGTCATGATGATATCCGGTTGCACCTTGTTCTGCCGGAAAATTTTATCGAGCAGTTTGCGCGTCGGGATGTTGCGCTCGAATGCGACAAAGGGTTCACGGTCAAGAGCAGAGATGGGCACGACCTGTTCCGAAGCCAGCTTGTGCTGCGGCCCGGTGATCACCACCATCTGTTGTTTCCAGCACGGATGAATATCGAGCTGCCGGTTTTTCTGCGGCTCGGCGACAACGCCGAGGTGGGCCATGTTGCCGAGGATATCCTGATAAATTTCCGCGGAATGGCGGTAGGTCAGATGTACTTTGACTTCAGAGTATTTTGACATGAAACGCTGCACATAGATCGGCAGGTCGTGCAGGCCGATGGTATAGATGCTCTCGAGCTTGATGGTGCCGGCGATGACATTGGCCAACTCATTGATTTCGGACTTGGCCTCCTCGAGCTTGGCCAGAATCTCCTTGCAGGCGCGGTAAAAGACTTCCCCGGCCGGAGTAAGGGTGAGATTGCGCTGTGCCCGTTCGATCATGCGAACGCCATATTCATTTTCGATGTGGCTGATCTGCTGGCTGACTGCCGACTGTGTCAGGTGGTTGACTTTGGCTGCCTCGGAAAATGAATGCAGCTCGACAACATCACAAAATGTTTTCAAGGTTTTAATCTGCATTTTCATCGCACACCTGTAGCTTTATTTTGGACTGAAAAATTCATCCATTGCGGGAATGCCCGCGCAGAGTTTTTGTTCCCCCGAGGCATGACAAAACACCCCGGTGAAAAGAATTTTTCAGTTTTCATTCTCCCCCAGAGTCCCTCGCTGTGGTAAAAAACGAAGTGAAGGGTATTTATAAGAAGTGCTAATAAATATAGAGGTGATCGGTCATAAAATCAAGATTTTTAATATCTATTCATTAGATTTGTTAATTTGTCCCGATTGATTCACACGCCGGCACGATGCGTATGAAAAACCGGTTATCCCGGCTCTTCCTGAACGGTACGCGAAGTGGCGAATCAAGCACGTTACATCAACCGTTTGTGCGAATCAGGAGTTTTTCCGGGGAGAAAAATATATTGCTTCGGACTGTTCCGTACGCTATACTTTTGATTCAACTGTTTCGGGGAAAAAATCTTCTGTTATCTCGACGTTCCCGTCCCGGAGTGCATCGGGTTGTATTGAAATTCGCATAATTGTGGGCACACACCGCCTTTTGAACATAATGAAAACAGACAAAGATGACTATGCCTGAAAATATTATTGATTGGGCGCGGAAGCAGGGCGCCCGCGTCGAACACCATGACAGCGAGCCGGTCATTCTCGAGTTTTCCGGCCGCGCGCAAGAGTATGACGCAGCCCAAAAGAGCGCGGCGTTTTTTGTTCTCGATGATCTGCAGACGGTTTCCGTAGCAGGAAAAGACGCCGCTGATCTGCTGCACCGCCTCACCATGAATGAAATGCGTCGCCTGAACCCGGGCGATTCTGTGATCAACGCCTTCCCGGATGCGAACGGCAGACTGGCTGCGGTTTTTCTGTTGAAGAAAAACGAAGCAGGTTTTGAGCTGATGGTGCCTGGCAGAAAAGGAAAGGTTGTGGCGGATTGGATTGAAAAATATACATTTATCGAAGAAGTAACATGTGAATTAAAGCCGGACGTGGATTATTTTCTGCTGGTCGGCCCGGAGTCGGAGGCGGTTCTTGGGATGAGTATCGCGGAAAACCATTTTGATCGCCTGGACGTGAACGGCATCAGTGCCCACGCCGGTGGCGTCGGAGGATTATTCCCGCGTGGTGTGCTGTTGCAGGTTGCGCGGGAAGAGAGCACCGCTTTTGCGCAGGCGTTGGTGAGCAGCGATAGCGGTCCGACGGTGCAAGCAGCGGGATGGCAGGCGTATCAGCTTTTGCGTGTCGAAGCATGTGTCCCCGAAGTCGGCGCAGAGATTACCCCGCGGCAGAATCCGTACGAAGCGGGATTGCAGCGGTTTATCAGCTATACGAAGGGGTGTTTTACCGGCCAGGAAGTTATCGCCCGGTTGGATACTTATGATAAAGTGAAATATACTTACACAGGCCTGCGCCTTGAGACGCGCGAGGTGCCCGAACTTCCGGCGCCGGTCTATGCCGGAGAGATGGAAGTCGGTGAGGTGACATCAGCGGTGCTTGCCCGCGCTGGAGATGAGGTGCTGGCTTTGGGGCGTATCCGGAAAAAATTTCTCGATGAGCAGAGCGGTTATACAGTGCAGACAGGAAGTGGCTCCTGTCCGCTTTTTGTACGGTCCTGCCCGCATGAACATGAACAAAAATAGCACGAACCGGCAGGCAGCCGGCGGTAGTGAAAACCAAAAAGCCGAAAGGATGTCGCAGATGTCAGAGTTTCCCAAGCTTCGCCATATCGAAATGATACCCGTTGAAACCGAACAGGGCAAAATGATAGCCCTGCGCGATCCTCTGGCGATTTCTGATGAAATGGTATTGGTGACGGTCGAAGGGACCTGGCTGCTGCAACTGTTTGACGGCACGACGCCACTGCACGAGATGCCGGAAAAATGCCGGCAACGCTTCGGATGGACGATAGAGCAACAGGTGTTGCGCGAGCTGTATGACCATCTCGACCGCCACTATTATCTTGAGAACGATCGTTTCCGAAGACGTAAGGATGAAATCATCCGCGATATGCTGGACAGAGGAGCGCGCGAGGCCGTGCATGCCGGAGGCAGCTATCCGGCTGAGAAGGAAACAGCACAGCAGGAACTCGATCTTCTGTTCGAGAAAGGAGCTGGCAGGCCCGGCCCTGTCAACGGCCTGCCCACTCCGGCAGGCATTATCGCTCCGCATATCGATCTGCGTGTCGGCGGCGATGTTTATACGCACGCCTACCGGCGGCTGGCAGAGGCGGAAAGTGCAGATACCTATGTGATCATCGGGACCGGCCACGCCGGGCTTGACAGGATGTTTTCCGTGCTCGATTTGGATTTTGAGACGCCTTTGGGCAGGATCGCAGTCGATCACCAGTTCGTAAAGGCGCTGCGCCAGCGCTGCACAAACGATTTCTTTTCCGACGTCCTGCTGCATAAATTCGAGCATACGATCGAGTTCCAGGCCCTCTTTCTGCAAAAAGTTCTTTCGGGCAGGCCTTTTCGCATCGTGCCTGTACTGGCCTCGTTCAGTTATCATGTTCTCGAATATCCTCAGTTTGCTTATGAGCGAAATCTGATCGATGAATTTATCGGCGCTCTGCGGGAGACCATCTCTGCAAGTCCGGGAAAGACCACCGTTGTGGCGAGCGTGGACCTGGCGCATGTCGGCCCGCGCTATGGTGATGAACAGGTACCAGATGCCGCCTTTCTGCAGGAAGTGAAAAAGGCTGACGATGAGGCCCTCGATGCTGCCCTCCGTGGGGATGCGGATGCATGGTACCGCTCCATTGCCGGAAAACAGGACCGGTATCGTATCTGCGGCTTTGCGCCGGTATATACATTGCTGAAAACCATCGATGCGCGCAAAGGTGAGTTGTTGCGCTATGATCAGGGACGAATGGATGACAACGAGTCTGTGGTCAGCTACTGCAGCGCGGTTCTCTATTGAAATTTCGGATTGAACTATGAGTCTCTCATCTCCTCCTGGAGCATGGACGGAGCTTCGCAGGCGCTCCGGAAGCAGGGCGTACAGCGATAATCCATAATAAAAGCGGGTTAAGGATGGTTTCATGATGGAAGCAGAACGGGCAGAAGAAATTCGGGAGTTTTTCCCGGAAGCGTATATCAAGAGGGCGGTGAAAATTCTGCGTTTGCTCAGCGATGAGTCGCGCTTGCGCATCATGCTTTTTCTGGCAAAAGAGGGGTCGAGTTATGTGACGCGCATTGCGGAAAGCCTGGGCATGAACCAGACCACCCTCAGTCATCACCTCGCCCTGCTGCGCGCCACGGACCTGGTGACAACGCACCGTGACGGCAAGAACATCTACTACGATATCAACCGTCCGGTGTGGAAGGAAATGGGGCTGGAATTTTTTCAGCACCTGAAAAAAGGGCCGGATGTCAAATTTCTCGATAAATTCATCATAAAGATGATGGAATAGCAGGGCCGGCGGTTGGTCTCCTGCGGGCTACCCGGGTGAGTCCCATGAACTACGTGGTGTATGCCGGAAGAAGAGTCAGATAAGCGGGGGCGGGTTCCGCTTTTTTTCTCGCGCAGAGTCGCGGGGGACGCAGGGTTTTTCGGTTTTTGGTTTTTTGCTTTGTGTTGCGCATCGTGGATTGATGCGGGGAATCGTTTTCTTTTTGTTGGTGCGGGAGGGTCGTATTTTGCCGGGCATGCTCGGGTAAAGTTGACGGTTTTCGGGGGCGATGAATCGTGCACTGCGAACGTTTTATCGCGGGC
>DRLW01000625.1 GCA_011375275.1 Bacteroidota bacterium | reverse complement strand
TCAGTTCCTCCCCTTTGCACCGACTCGAATGAGGCTACAGCACAGCCACCGCCACGGGAGAGATGTAGCCGAAGTGGCAACACTTCGGGGGAAGTAGCCGAAGTGGCAACACTTCGGGTGCACCCAAGGCCGGAACTCTTGCGAGTTCCGCACACGAACCCGGAAATCGCGAAGAAAAGCAACCTGTAGTTTACCGGACACATGAATTTTTGCAGCTATCAAAGTGCAGATGAAGCTGCTCGGGCGTGGTGTTCAGAAGGGCGTTTTATCCCAGGTCATCAGGGCGAGGAGTACAGGGAGGTAAAAAACAGAAAAAAGCAGAAGTTTGCGGGCGCTTTTGCTGGTGCGCAGCATGGCAACGCGTACGCCGGTGTACAGAAACCCCATGCCGAGAACGAGCGCGCCATAAAAATAGACACTGCCGGTCAGGCCGAGCAGCGTTGGCATCAGACTGATGGTGAGCAGGGACAGGGTATTGCCGATGATCTGCCGGGCGGTACTGCCTCCGTTGGGATCGACATGCGGCAAAACCAGAAATCCGCCGCGCCGGTAATCTTCTTTATAAAGCCAGGCGATGGCCAGAAAATGGGGGATCTGCCAGAAAAACAGGATGGCAAACAAGACGACCGCTTCGATGGTGATCTCACCGCGTACTGCCGTCCAGCCGCCGACAGGTGGCAGAGCACCGGGGACAGCCCCGACCAGGGTGGCGAGAGTGGTCTTGCGCTTCAAGGGCGTGTAGAGAAAAACGTAGGAAATCAAGGTGATAGCAGCGAGCAGGCCGGTCAGCGGATTGACGAGAAAAGTCAGGATGCCGACACCGGCGAGGGAGATCACAACGCTGAAAACCAGAGCTTCACTCCTGCCGATGCGCTCGTTCGGAAGCGGGCGTTTGTTGGTGCGCTTCATGCGCGCATCCATCTCGCATTCTATGAGCATGTTCAGGGCACTGGCGCCGCCGGCGATCAGCGCGGTGCCGATCAACGTTTCCAGTACCAGAACCAGGTCCAGCGGGCCGCGCGCGCCGAGATAAAGCCCGGCAAGGGCGGTGAGCACGACCATGAACGTCACGTTCGGCTTGGTCAACTGGTAAAAGTCGGAAATTCGCATCAGCAAACCTGTGGCACCATTTTCACTTACTGTCACAAAATGTCGAGACATAGTCTTATCATCATGAGTTTTTCAAACCCGCAGCATCCACGTTAGTGCTCTTCGCACAAAGAAAGCGTCGGATTATCTATTTAATTCAGCATGGTTGCATCTTTACACAGCCAGCCCGCCAGAGCGCGGCTCGTGCCTGCACCAGAACCGTCATTTCCGGTTTCCCCGCAGGGGAAGACCGGCCCCCCCGGACTCGGGCACGTGCCAGAGGAGATGAGACGCCGGCACTGCGCTTTGCCTGGCCGGGATGACAGATGCCGGTGTCCGGGCCAGGTCAGCCGAGTTGACTGGACTCCCTGAGGCAAGCGACAACAAACATATTAATTTTTCGGATTATATTATGGAAATAATTTCATAAAGGCAAAGGCTTTTTCCCCACCCGGGTGCGATGGTCTGAAAGCTCTTGCGATTCAGGGGCTTGAGAAGTAATCTTGTCCTGCCTGCAGTTCCGGCGAAATGATCGTTAGCGTCTGTCATGGTCTCGCAGCTTTCTCCTGATCACCCAGCCAAACGGGCATGATACAGATCGATATCCGTGCTCTTACCGGCGAAAGCGAAGCGCTGTGCCGGAATCCCCTCGGAATTGGTGCGGGCTTTTGTGGCAGGCGGTATCTCGTTTCGCCTGTGTGCTGCCGCGGGAGCGACGTCACGCCGCATTCTCACAAGATTTGTTTTTTAACCAGAACCCATTTTGGAGCACCCTGCCATGTCTGCACGAAAAGCATTTCTTTTTCTGTTATGCCTGCTGTTGCCGGCCATCCCGGCCTGGAGCCAAAGCAGCGATTCGTTGACAACAGAACACATCGCTGTTGCTGAAGATATTTTCGGGCTGGAGTTCACCGCAGCCGAGCGGGACTCGATGCTCGAGACCTTGCGCCAGCGCCGGCAGGCCTACCAGCGTGTGCGCGACTTCCCCATCGCCAACAGCACCCCGCCGGCGCTGATTTTCAATCCCCTGCCGGCCGGGATGCAAGCGCCGGATAGGGCCGACAGCATCCACTTCAGTGATCCCGGCACGGTACGCATGCCTGCAAACGAATCAGACCTGGCTTTTTATACCGTCACCGAGCTGGCAGCGCTGCTGCGCAGCCGGCAGATTACCTCTGTGCGTCTGACTCAATTTTTTCTCGACCGCCTGCGCAAATACGGCCCGGAGCTGGAGTGCGTCATCACCCTGACCGATTCTCTGGCTCTGGCCCAGGCCCGGCGTGCAGACGAGGAAATTGCCGCAGGTACCTATCGCGGCCTTCTGCACGGCATCCCGTACGGAGCCAAGGATCTGCTCGCGGTCAGAGGCTACAAAACCACATGGGGGGCAGCGCCATATCGCGATCAGGTCATCGAGAGTGATGCCACGGTGATCAAAAAACTCGAGCAGGCCGGGGCTGTGTTGGTGGCCAAAC
>DRLW01000624.1 GCA_011375275.1 Bacteroidota bacterium | reverse complement strand
TAACCGAAACCCGATGAGCCTGCATCACATCGGAACAGATTATATCAAATTTCAGAACACCGTAAACAGCGGAAAGGGGGCAGACATCATCACCGTGCCACTGACTAGCATCGTCTCCGTTCAGGAGCGCAAAGGGCTGGGAGGCATAGTGGTGTACTTGGTGAGGTGATCATTCCTTGGTCAACGATAACTTTATTTTATTTTGAGCTCGCTTGATCTCGTCAATTTGCTTACCGACCCGGCTCCCCCAGGCTTGTGTTGCTAAGTAGATTAGCACCTATCAAGCAATCCTTACTCCGAGAGCTACAATTTTCTGGAGTATCCAGTATCGTTTACAGCTCACCAGCAGGCGAACGTTTCTCAGCATACCGATGGATGATCTTGATTTTATGCCGCGGAATATGCTGTTCACAAAGCATAACTATCGGGTGCCGTGTCGTTGAGGGTCTCCACAATAAACTATCAACTGATTTTCTTATTGCATTCTGGGCATGCTAGTGAAGTATATTCTCATCAGGGCGTTTAACTATATTTGCCAGCGGGATGTCGTCTTTTTTTATATCGGTAAGTTGAATAAGCGATGGCAATTCATCTCGACAATATTCATCATGTATCCTGCAACAGATGAATACGCTGAGGCATATGTACATCGCAATTTACAGAAAATAATGCGCTGGGAGCCTTACCTCGTTGGTTTTTTTGTACAAAATGGTAAAGTCGGATTAAAATTTGGAATTTCATCGAATGAAAATGCAATACGCGATAAATCAAATTCTACAAAACTGACAAAAATGGTAAACTACGCAGCTAAAGTAAAGTCACTCGTTGGGGCTCAGCAGATAAGCTTTTCGGGTATACTACCAGGTGTTTTAAATGAACAGCGCATAATCAGAGGCTCAGTCGAGGCAAAGGTAACAGTCGAAGCAGTTCTAAGAGCTGAAGCAGCCCTTAGAACAACGCTTAACTTGAGTGACTCGACTCCCTTGGTAGTACTGGGAGGTTCGGGTTTTATTGGTCGTCGGGTCTGTAGACGAATTGCAGATGAAAGACTAATCATAGAAGATCCTGCAAACACCTCCCCTCCAGCGAAAAAAATTGAATGGTTTAAGATGTACAAAGGCAAAAGGATTATACTATTAAATCTTGCTAATGAAAATGCGCTGAACCAGTTTATGCCACACTTATGGCCAGAGATTGTCATTTTAAATGAGGTATACCCCGAGCCATCCATTTTCACAATTAATAAGATAAAAAATATCGGTTGCTCATTGTATCACATTGTTGGGTTAAAAGGGGTTTCCTTCCCAAAATTCCCTAAAGCATATAAAGGCGGGATACCCTGTTGTGCAGGAAGAGTCTCTGATGAATTGCAACCTCTCATAACAAAATTGGCATAACCAAGTTGTCTTGGTTCATCGGCAAATGGAATAACCAACACTTGGACTAAGATAGTATTGTCCAGCAAACTACAGGTTCCTTTTCTCCGTGGCTTCGGGTCCAGTTTAGTGGCAAGGAGTTGGGTAAGGTTTTTGTAAGGATAGTCCGCGAGGCAGGCAAACACATCTCTGAGTCAGGCGAAGGGTTAGGTCCGATGCCGTTCTATTTTGCCGTGGCCTAAGGGGAGTGCAGCAAAGCTGCGTTAGCCGTCGAAAATATAGTCATAGCTCATGCCTGTGGGCTGGTTGTAAAGTCGGAAACGTCTGGCCGGTTGAAACCAAATGTGCTATGCCCTACTTTGGGTGAGCAAGCCCGGCTTGACAGAGTACGAGAAACGAACTGTTACTCTCCGTTGGGGAATACCAGCTCGCAGGCGCTCTGCGTGGTGCTTATTGCTGTGACGTGAAAGGGTATAAAGGCCCCTGGCGTATCGGGTGCTTGCGCGGCGGATGAGCCGGCGTGTGCTTTGCGGTACTTTCTCAGCCAATAGCTGAAACTGGCAACCGGTAGCTTGTGCTGGTCGCAGAAAGCTTTCTGCAACAGTCCGCTGGCGAGAAAGTGCTCGGCCGCAGGAAACACAATCGCCGCCGTCTTACTGCCCGCCCGGCTTGCAGGCATGGGGGGTAATCGCGACATAGGCAATCTCCTTTCGCAATTCCGGGGCAAAATACGAAAGGGGAAGGGCTGAAGAAAGATGGGGTTCACCGGACGGATACCTTGATTCGGCGTATCCCGTTTACGGTGCTGCATAATCAGGTCTCCCGTCGTTAAGGGTTTCCACCTTAATCTAACATCTGATTATTCCATTTGCGACTGAGGCGTGCCCCCCCACATGTCATCCAAATGCAACACAAGGTAACTTTAATTTATACAGACAGATAAAGATACGCTCGCAGGATCGGATGTCGCATTTGTGCAACATCTGTGTCCTCTGCAGGGTCTGGCAGAGTTTGGATTTAACTGCGTAATTATAATTTTTACAGGTGGTTAAAACTAAAAATTAATCCCCGCTGCACTATGGCACAGCGGTTGCGTATAGTGTGTGCATCTGAACTGCTGGAGTTCCGGGGGGAATATTTCAGCAGCATGTACGGGGGAACCACTTTTTCGGGGGATACAGGGGGCTTAGGGCAAAAGTCGGCGGATCAGTCATACAGATCCGTCGATTTTTTTTGCCTGGTACTGCCGCCTTTGTGAGCCGATCCTCTCTCAACTTCGCGCCTCGCGCATGGAAGGCCGGAGCCATCCCGAGGGCGGTGCTGATATCTGAGATATTCCGTCATATCGCTTCGACATGGCCGGAGTGGCCGGTTTTAATATACCCTCCCGCCGCTTTTAAAGTGCCCGCCGTCACCTGAGGACAAACCTGTTAACGCAGCCACGGCCCAAAGATTACGGTGGCACTACGTCCAATCTATGGATTTTTTCTGGTTCATCTCTTCCCTGCCCGCAACCCATCCTATCGGGAAAGCGCTACCACAGGAAAACAGAATCTCCGCAATTTCAGTTGACATTATTCGATAATTTTAGTAAATAAACAGATCGATTTTCCCTTTTTTTAATGGGTTACATAAGCGTGAGCGGAGGTCTTTATGTACAGAAAAATCGCACTTTTTTCTTTGTGCTTGATTCTGTCTGCACCGATGGGTGCTTACGGTCAGTTGAAAAAATCAGACTCGGCGACGACGGATTTTTCTACCCTCATGACCAACGGCCAGCCACGCTCAAAGGCTTTGGCAGCGTTTTTCGGCCTTGACCCGGAGCGATTCCGCATGTCCCAGAGCTATACCCTCGGTGTGACGAGTTTTGGAGGCACCGCGATTTCGCAAGGGGTATATCTCAACTCAATTTCGTACGATTTCAGCATTCCTCTGACATTCAACCTCGAGTGGGGCGTACGGATGAATCCCCTGCAGGCCGGTCAAAATCAAAATGCTGCTCTGCCAGGGCTGAACAACGGCTTATTCCTTTCTGGCGCCAGCCTGGAATACAAACCCAGCAAAAATTTCCAGATCGGTGTGAGTTATTCATCCTATCCACTCGGGTCGTACCCCGGCTCTTACACACGCAGCAGGAAGTGGCTGCACGACGACGAGTAATTCTCCCGGCCGGTGTTCATCCCGGCCTTTGCACACAGAACACAGTCTTCACCCGCTCTTGCAAGCGACAAGCGGCGGCAAGCCCCCATCAAGCTGAGGAGGAAGGATGGCACGGCGTCCCACTTCGGGCAACAGACAAACCCGCAAAAAACCGGCTGCGCGCAGGAAAGCAGCTCGAAAACAGCCGGCACAGAATCTCAGACGTACGCTCTACGGAGTCGGCCTGTGGATTCTCGGCATTTTCAACACCATCCTGATCGGCTCATTTGTGATGAAACATCTTGCCACCGGTGAGGAAACCAAGATCAGCGTACCTACGGAAGTGGTATCCCCGACCGATGTGGCTCTGAGGCTCGAAGTTCTCAACGGCTGCGGTGTCAGCGGCATTGCCAAGACGTTTGCAGACCAATTGAGAGAAGCCGGGTTCGACCCGGTCAATGTCGGCAACTACTCGATTTTTGAGATGCCGACCACGGTCATCCTGGACCGCAAATCGAAAAACCGGCTGTTAGGCCTTCGCGTCGCCGAGAAACTCGGGCTGCCGGAATCAGCGGTCTCTTACCAGGAAAGTGACAGCCGGGATGTCGATGTCTCGGTCATCATCGGCCTGGATTACTCCAAAGCCGGCTTCTTGCGCAACCGGCGTTAAAGAAACGGCGGGAACGGTATCTTCAATGCAATCCGGACGAGTTGCGTATTTTTTCTATAACCTCATCATTCTCCCTCTCCTCACCCTTGCCCTGCGATGTGCCGGGCTTTTTCATAACAAAATCCGCAGCGGCATTCAAGGCCGTCGCGAACTCAACGAGCGCCTGACCCGCAAACTCGCTGCCTTCCCAAAGACCAAACCGCGCATCCTCATCCATGCCGCATCCATGGGCGAATACGAACAGGCACGGCCGGTCATCCGCTTGCTGCGCACAAAATTTCCCGACCATGTGCTCATTCTCAGCGTCTTCTCCCCCTCAGCCTTTGAGAACCTGGACACAACTGAAGCAGACATTCTGACCTACCTCCCGTTCGACCGTATCCGTGAGGTACGTCCCTTTCTCGATCTCGTCCAGCCACAGTTTCTGCTCTTCACGCGCTACGATGTCTGGCCCAATCTCGTACGCGAGGCATCCCGGCGCGGGGCATATTGCGTGCTTTTTGCCGCTTCGCTGCACGAAAAATCTGCCCGGCGAAAATGGCTCATCCGCCAGTTCAGCCGGGCGGTACATGCTCATCTCGATGCAATATGTCCGATTTC
>DRLW01000623.1 GCA_011375275.1 Bacteroidota bacterium | reverse complement strand
GGGGTTGCTTGATGCTGAGATAGCGGGTATCATACTTGAGAATCGCGTTGAAATCGCGGAGTTCAGGCACAGCCTTTCCATCCTGCGGGATGACGATATCGATGGCAAAATCCCGGCCCGGGCTGCACGTATCCTGTGTCGTCACCGCCATGGTGACGTAACCATACGTCCGCATCAGCAACGTGCCGCCTTCTGAGGGCATCTCGCGGTTCTCACCGTCAAAAGCCTGCACCGAAACGGTGCGAAACTGCAGAGAAAGATCGTCGGGAACAGGGTCCACCGCGCGGAAGCGCAGGTGTGCAACCATGCCGCGGCCTTCCACCAGCGGCGCACTGCTGTTGCGCACGATAGTCACGCCGACGGTACCGGCATTTTCATCCACACTCAGAGTCATCTGATTTTCTGCTGCCGGGTCGAATAACTGCCCGAGGGATACCGCCTGATTTGCGGGCTGCACCAGATCGAGATATTGCGTGTTGTAGCGCAGTTGAAAGTGCAACTGTCTGAGGCGATAAACCGGAATGCTCGAAGCCGGAATTTCGACCGAAACCGTGAACTCACGCCCCGGAGCAATGACATCCGCAGAGACCGGGACAAAAGCAACCCGGTCGATCGGTGCGCGGTAGCTGGAGGTATCGACCGCTGTTTCCGCAGCAACATCGACCTCCATGCGCACAGCACGCAGAGAGCCATCGCGGCGGGGATTATCTGTCGTGTAGGTGACACGGTACTGGTGGTGCAGCAGGGTGGAAATCGTCTTGTAGATTTCCGCAAGCTGTGTGGTATCCGGGCTGTAGTAGTACTTGCCACCCGAGGCATTGGCCAGATCGATCATATTGGCTTCGATCGTGGTGTTCTGATTGTTGAGGCCAATGCAGAATGCCGGAATCCCGAGCTGGAGAAAAGCCGCTTTTGCCTGCTGATAGCTGCTCTCGCTGTCTTCTTTTTCATCACCGTCGGTCATGAGGATCATAGCCCGGTTGCCGTCCTTGTTGCCGAGCAGATTGGCGGTGTGAATGATGGCATCGTACAGCTCGGTGCCACCGCCGTAATTGATGCCGTCGATTGCAGCATTGAGAGATGTTTTGTCGGTGGAAAACTCGTGATCGGTGCGCGGGCTGTTGCCAAAACTCACCACAGCCGCCTCATCCAGGCCGTTCATCAGATTGACGTAGGTTTTCGCCGCGGCCTTGGCTCCATCCATGGCGCCATCGTGGCGCATGCTCGAGCTGCGGTCGATGACCAGCGCAACGTTGACGCCGATCGAGTCGGTCGTGATCTCTTCGACGACGATCGGCAGTTGCCGGCGGCTGTCTTCGAAAACACGAAAGTTGTTTTCATCCAGCGCACCGACGGCAAAGCCGACATCATTGTTGACGTTGACATAGGAGACGATGCGCGGAAAAGCCGAGGCATCGATTTTATAGAAGCGCAGGTTCAGGGCCTGAATTTTCGGCAGGGTTCCATCACCAGCGCCCGGAACCTGGCCATTTGCCGGCGCAATTCTGGAAAAGAAAAACACGGCCAGTACGATCAGGCTCAGAACCAACCATTGCAGCAGATAGCAACGCTCGCTCGGCGCCTGCTGTACCAGCACTCTTTTGCGGCTGTAAAACTCGTCGTTTTTCATGATTTCTCTCCGGGTGAATCGAGATAATCCGAATACCTGTTCATCGATTTTTCTTCCCTGCTTCTCGATTGTGCTCTCCCGTTTTTTCCGACGAATTTCAGTTCGTCAGCCAACAACATCCTGTCCATAGTCTCCTGACCTATCTCACCACGCCCAACAGGCCGCGGCGGACAAAGCGTTCACCATCCTTGATGACATAGAGATAGGCACCCGGCAAAACGAGCTGCCCTGAGCTGTCCTTGCCGTTCCAGATATTTTCGCCATTGCGCAATTCACGGATCGTACGCCCCGAACGGTCCATGATGATGATCACCCAGTTGGAGGGAATACCGCCATCGCGTTTGAACTCGGTGCCATCATTAAAACCGTCGTCGTTCGGCGTGAAGGGGTTCGGCACCACCTCCACCTCGGGTTCGACAACAGTGAGGCAAAACGGGTCCCCTGCCTGCACCGGCAACTGGGCGCCGGTGGAATCATTGGCAAACACGTTGCGGATGGTAAAGCAGGTATTCCACCCCGGAACAGCTTGCGCACTGATTTTCAGAGGCAGGCTGAACAGCAGCCCTGCGCCGTCCTGGCCGGCAGCGCCTCGTTTGCGGCTCACCGCGAGGTAAATAACCTTGTTTTCCGGCTCGTGCCGGATAAAGGTGTACACATCCGGCTGCAGAAAATCGATATTCTCCAGCACCAGAGGAGCCGCCAGTTCGATCTGATCGATACTGGAATAATGCAGTTCAAAGCTGATCCCAAACAGCCCGTCAACTGGCTGTGCAGCAGAGCCGATGGTAAAGCGCAGGTCAAACTCTGTTGCAGCCAGGAAAGCCGGCACCGAAGCACTGACTTCAAGCCGGGCATCCTGGGCCTCGGCGTTTTTCAGTGGCAGACAAATCAAAGCTGCCAGCAACAGGGCCATCCTTAGCCCGTTTTTTCCTCGCGTTCCATGAGAACAAATCAGCGCATTCATGATTTTTCCTTTCCAGAAAGCCATCAGGCCCACGGATTGTTTTCAGTGTTAACCACGATCGGCGATTTTTCCTGACGGTGTCCGTTAGCAGCCGGCATCGCCGGGGCTTCTTCAAATGGCGGCATTTCTGCCGGACGTTGCTGCGGGCGACGGGCGGCAGGCTTACTGCGACGCGCTTCTGCAGGCATATCGTTCGAACGTGCAGCACCGGCAGAGCGACCGTTGGCAGAACGCATCTCCAGATGCAACAGCGCCTGGCGCAGCTCCTCTGCACGATCACCCAGGGTACGCAGATGGCGATTGAACATGGCGAAGATACCGGTCCCGCCCATGTTCAGCACGATGCTGATGATCAG
>DRLW01000622.1 GCA_011375275.1 Bacteroidota bacterium | reverse complement strand
CAGGAGCCGGAACGTTTCCACCATTTGCATTAATGAGAATAAAAACCCAGCAAAAAGAGCTGTTTGTATGCATTGAGATATTCAATTATCAGTATCTGCTGTCAGGTTGTCGTGGATATTTTCTTATCGCTATCTGTCCGCATCGTGTCATCACCTTTTGGTTGCACTGGAATTATGATTTATCAGGCTCATATTTAAAATAAAAACAATCTATTGCCACAAAAAATATTTTGCTATGCTGGAGCGAATCGCTCAGACCAGGTTGCAATAATTCAGCACAGAGGACGTTCATGAAAAAGTATTGCGTGCCATACATTCTGCTTTTTTCGGCTTATTTTATCGCGTGCGGAGAAGGCACCATCGTTATCGATGACGCTGTCTATGAACCGAAAATCGTCATCGAAGGCTATCTTTCGCCGTTTAAACCGGTCAGGAACATTCGTCTGATGCGCAACTTCCCAATCAACACGACTTTTGACCGTTCAGAGATCATTCTCGACCAGGCCAGGGCGAGCATCACAGCAGAAGCCAATGGCAGGGAATATCAGCTCGTCTTCAACCCGGAGTCTGGCACATACGAATATCCGGGAGATGATCTGTATATTTTGCCTGAGCAAAGCTACACCCTGCGGGTTTCAGCAACCATAGACGGCAGAGAACTGAGCGCCTGGTCAACGACCACTGTTCCGGCCTCCGGATTTAATATCAATATGTCGAAAAGCAAATTGGGTAGTCTGCCATACCACGCCCGCAACAGCGAGGGCGAACTGGAGTTTTTCCAGTTGGCTTTTCAACGCTCACCGGGGACAGATTTCTACGTACTCGCGGCCAAAGCCCTTGATGCCAGCGAAACCACCTTTATCTTCACCAACACCTTTTTTGCACCGGACAGCGAGTTTGTCGAAGAAAACCTCGACAACCTGACGCTCAACGTGACCTGGCTGCAGGGACTGCGGCCGCTGCCCTTTAATACTCCCACGATTTTCAACGTCGGCTGGTATATGTTTTTTTTCTATGGCCGCTACGAGCTGACACTGTATGCCGGGGACCAGAACTACAAGGATTTTTTTCTGACCTACAAACAGGTGCAGGAAATCGACGGGAACTTCCACGAACCGGTTTTTCACATCCAGGGCGATGGCATCGGAGTATTCGGGTCCGTGATCGCGCGCAAGGTTTTGGTTGAGGTAACGCCCTGAAATGGATTCATTGACACAAATCACCCTTGGAGCAGCAGTTGGCGAGGCAACCCTGGGCAGAAAAGTCGGTAACAAGGCCATGCTCTGGGGCGCCATTGCCGGCACCATCCCCGACCTCGATGTCCTCGCCTCACCTTTTATCAGCGATGTACAGCGCCTGGTTTTTCACCGTAGTTTTACCCATTCCATTCTCTTCGCCGTGCTGTTCGCGCCTGTGCTCGGCAAGCTCATCGCACGGGTGCATGCCAACGCTGGTGCAGACTGGCGCGGTTGGAGCTGGCTGTCATTTTGGGGGCTGTTCACCCATCCCCTGCTCGACAGCCTGACCATCTGGGGGACGCAACTCTTCTGGCCGTTCAGCAACTACCGTGTCGCTGTCAACAGCGTTTTTGTCGCTGATCCGCTCTATACCCTGCCTTTTTTGTTTTTTCTCATTGCGGCGATGTTTTTCAAACGCAGTTCCAAAATGCGCTGGCGGCTGAACACCGCCGGGCTGGTGATCAGCACGGCCTACCTGCTTACCGGACTGGTGATCAAAACGCATGTCAATACGGCTTTCGAGAGATCGCTCCAGCGCCAGGGTATCTCCTTTTCCCGCTACTTCACCAACCCCACACCGCTGAACATCGTGCTCTGGATCGGCGTCGCCGAGAGTGAGGAAGGTTTCTGGCAGGGATACTATTCCATCTTTGACAAAAACCGCGATATTTCCTTCCGCTTCATCCCCAAAAACCATCACCTGATCAGCGGAAACGGCCACCCTGAAATCGAAAAACTGAAATGGGTTTCCAAGGGATTTTTCGCCATCACGGAAAAACAGGGCAGGCTGTTGTTCAATGACCTGCGTTTCACCCAATCCGATACTGAACTGCACAGCCCGCGGCATTTTCTCTTTGCCTATGAGCTGCCGGAACCAACGCCCCATGCCGGCATGATCAGCGGTGTGCGCAAAGTTGCGGCAGACTTCAACGTCAACGGTTCTGTTTTAAAAAGTTTCTGGCAGCGGATTAAAGGGATCGATGGCATGCGCAGGCAGGATTATCTGCAGCTTTGGCTCAATGCCTGGCACCTGCCCGCTGCACCCATGCTGAGCCAGGCGTTCCTCCCCGGCGCAGAACTCGTGGACAGAACATGGCAGCACGCCGTGCCCGCAGATTCCGCGACTTCCTATCTCGCGCGCTGGCGCAGGGTGTACCCGGATCACATGCGCCTCGTGCAGCGCCCCATGCCCGGCGACAGGGATTTCACCCTTGTGCGCTGGCACCTGCGCACGAGCGAGCAGCCTCAGCACCTTGCGGCCGTCACGGGTGTGGATAGCGTCTTCTTCTCAGGAGAAAAAATCCGCAAACTGGTCATCCAGCACAGCGTGTACGCCCCGGGTACGCAGTAGCCTCCGGGGGCTCTTCCCCAGATTGTCTGGGTTGGGAAATCATCGTTTTGCAAATCCGGCCGGTGTTTTGGATTTTAAAAATGATATTTCCCCTCGGCCCAATTTTTTGGGGCTGTTGACGATGGAATTCCGGATACGACCCGCGGTGTATGGGTGCCCCGCCGGCAGGGGCGACCGGCGAGTCGCCCCTACGGGGTTTCGTGCCTGTTATCATCAATAATAATTGCGTTGCCAAACGGAAACGGTGTAAATATCGATATTGTGGCGAAATCATTTTGTAACGCCAATGGATGGGGATAATTTTTGGGTATTTATTTTGTCGGCGGCGGCGTTGTAGGGGTTCAAAATTTTGAACCCCTACAAT
>DRLW01000621.1 GCA_011375275.1 Bacteroidota bacterium | reverse complement strand
GCCTGCACGATGCGTTCAGAAATGGCGTTGTGCCCGCAGCCGGCGCACAGGGTGGATTTGCCGCCTTTGTACAGGTTCAACTCGACGCCGATGCGGTTGGTTTTGGCCGGCCGGGCAGGTTTGCTCTTCGGGGTATCCATAATCTATTCCTGTTCCATGTGTTCGAGTTTTCTGGTGAGGGTGTCTGCTGAAACCGGCAGCCCGTCGTAAACCGTCAGGCTGCGCAGACGGGCGATGACTTCTGCAGGATATTCCATGCGCATCAGCGCCAGCATCTGACCATCGCGGTTCTGCTCGATGACATAAACGCGCTCATGCCGGGCGATGAAAGCCTCCACCTCCTCACTGAACGGATAAGCGCGCAGACGCAGATAACTCGTGGGCGTGCCTTTGGCGTGCAGGCGATCGCGGGTTTCCTGCACAGCCCAGTGCGTCGTTCCGTAGGCGATGATACCGATCTCTGCGTTCTTATCCTCCTCGATGACCGGTGCCGGCACAGCCGTGCGTGCGGTTTCCAGCTTTTTGGCCAGGCGCTGCATGATCACCGAGTACTCCTCGGGGTCTTCTGTGTAGTGCGCGTAAATATTATGCCCGGAGCCACGGGTAAAGTACGGTGCCTGCGGGTGCTTTGTCCCGGGCAGGGTACGATAGGGAATGCCGTCGCCGTCCTCGTCTTTGTAGCGGCCGAAATCTTCGATCTTGTCCAGCTCATCTGCGCTGAGTACCTTGCCGCGGTTGAGGGGCTTGTCAGGGTAGGAAAATTTATCTGCCATCCAGTTGTTCATGCCGAGATCGAGATCACTCATGACGAAAACCGGTGTCTGGAACTGTTCGGCGAGGTCAAAGGCGTCACCCGCCATCTCGAAAACTTCTTCCGGCGAGGAGGGCAGGAGGAGAATGTGTCGCGTGTCGCCGTGGGACAGGGTGGCGCAGGCGAGAATATCGCCCTGCTGCGTGCGCGTGGGCATGCCGGTGGAAGGCCCGACACGCTGGACGTCGAACAGCACGGCAGGGACTTCCGCAAAATACGCCAGGCCGATAAATTCGGTCATCAGCGAGATACCCGGGCCGGAAGTCGCGGTCATGGCGCGTGCGCCGGCCCAACCAGCACCGATCACCATGCCGATGGCAGCCAGCTCGTCCTCTGCCTGCAGGATAGCATAGGTCGATTTGCCGGTTTTCGCGTCCACGCGGTACTTCTGCATGTAGTGCATCAGTTTTTCCACTACCGAGGTCGAAGGCGTGATCGGATACCATGTGACCACCGAGACACCGGCGAACATGCTGCCGAGAGCGCCGGCGCTGTTGCCGTCGATGATGATCTTGCCGGCTGTCTTATCCATACGCTCCAGCGCAAATGTCTCCTGCTGCTGGAAATTTTCCTGCGCGTAGTCAAAGCCGACTTTGGCCGCGCTCATGTTCAGCTCCACGGCCTTGAGCTTGCCTTTGAACTGTTTGTGCAGTGCTTTCTCCACCTCCTGCATATCGATCCCCAGCACCTGCGCCAGCACACCGACGTAGATGATGTTGCTGACCATCTTGCGCAATTTTGCTACCGGGACGATCGGCGTCACCAGCTTTTTAAATGGCACAGGGTAGAAGGTGAGGTCATCGCGCAGGGTATCGAGCTTGAGGGGCTCGTCATAGATTACCAGCCCGCCGGGGCGCACAGCTTGCACATCCTCGCGCGCTGTTTCTGCATTGACTGCCACGAGAATGTCGATGTTTTCGCTGCGGGCGATATAGCCGTCTTTGTTGACGCGGATGGTAAACCACGTTGGCATGCCCTGTATGTTGGAAGGGAAAAGGTTTTTGCCACTTACCGGAATGCCCATATAGAAGATGGCGCGCAGCAGTGTATTGTTGGCACTCTGGCTGCCCGAGCCATTGACTGTGGCGACGTGGATGGTGAAATCGTTGATATGCCGGCCGGAACCGGTTTGTTTGTGTTCAGTTCCGGTGGAAGCCTGGGGTTCTTGCACAGGTTGTCGAGCCTCCTGTCATTTTTGTCTCCCGCTTTCTTTCCACGCTGCGCGCAGGAAAAGCGGGAAGATTGAAGATTTTATATGATGAAATGCCTGCCTTTTAGCGAGCTTGAAATCTGGCTATCCACATAAGTCAGCATGGCTGTAGTTTTTCAACCAGCCAGCTTGCACCAGAGTTGTCATTCCGCCCAGGGGAAGACCGGAATCTCCCAGACTGTGGCACGTGACCGAAAAGATGAGATTCCGGCACTGCGCTTCGCTTGGCCGGAATGACTGATGTCGGCATCAGGGTCGGGCCCGGTTAGCTGAGAGAGCTGGATACCCGGGCTGACTGGTGAATAAATCGGGATAATATAATAATTATCTGATCTTATGCAAAAGCAAACTTTTCTCTGCATGGCTGCCAGCCAGGAGGCTGCGCAGGAAAATCGAGGGCTGGTGAGGCAGTGCTCATGCGCCAGACCCTGCCTCTGTGTTTTCGGCAGGGACTGACGAGGTACAAAGTCGTTGGTGTTCTGAGCACGCGAAGATACGAGCTGAGGAGTCTGCCGGCGAGGTTTGATGAAACCTGAGCTGAGTGATTAGCCTCAAAACAAGAAAAATATCTTTTGTGGCTATCCATGTAACTCAGCAATGTTGCATTTTTTCAGCCAGTCCGCCAGAGCACAGCACGAGGCTACGCCAAAGCTGTCATTCCGGTTTCCCCGCAGGGGAAGACCGGAATCTCCCGGACTCAGGCACATGCCAGAAAAGATGAGATTCCGGCACTGCGCTTCGCCTGGCCGGAATGACAGGTGTCGGTCTCTGGACCAGGCCCGGTTTGCTGAGTCAACTGGATACCCTGATCACCAAACGGATAAATACATATCGGGGCGAAAATTCTGGCAACGTCATAGGGACGACCCTACACCGAGGGTCGCATCCGGAATTCTATCGTCAACATTCCCCCAAATTGAGCCGGGTAAAACTATCATTTTTTCAACCTTCAACACCGACCGGCTTTGCACAACGATCATTTCCCAACTCACACATTTTGAGAAAGAACCCAGTCTGTTTATGCATATATATAGGAAGAGAGTCCTTTGTTCAGCGATCTCATCATCTCGGGCATGTGTCAAAGTCCGCGGGATTCCGGTTTTCCCCATCACGATGCTGGTATGGCGGTTCCGGTTCCGATTCCGATACAATTGTTCATAGAGACGCACGGCCGTGCGTCTCTATGGAGCGGGGTTTGGCCCTGATTTAATTGTACAGGCGATCGTACATCGCGACATAAATGTCGCGTTACGCCCTTGGCACTACTCGTACCGCGCGATATGAATGTCACGGTACACCATAGGCACTCGTGCCGTTAATGAGGACCGTTTTC
>DRLW01000620.1 GCA_011375275.1 Bacteroidota bacterium | reverse complement strand
TTGAAATCCTTGCGCAGAACGCCCATCCCCCCCCGGGCCACCATGCCGAGCTTATCCTTGAGGGAGGTGCCTCCCAGCGCCTCGGTGATGATATTGACAATGCCCTTCTCATTTGCCATGCGCACATATTTGGCCGCATAAGGCAGCAGCAGATAAATGCCGAGCTCATCCTTCAGCTTCGGGTTTTTGACGATGGCATCAGCGACATCGATCGCCCGGTCGTGGGTTGACATCATCATCGCCTTGACGCCGTGATCAAAAGAGAATTCGATCACATCCATGATGCGCTGGATTTCGCTGAAATAGGCGTGTTTGGCATTGCCGGTCGAGGCTTTCAGGTGGTTGACACCAAAAAACTGGTTATGTCCAAGTAAAATCGGATCGATCATCGTTGTGTTCTCCTGTTTCGCGTCAAATCTTGATCGGTTCGCCGTGGTGCTCAGCAGAATGATAGATCGCATCCACGATTTTCTGCACGGCCTGTGCGTTTTTGACATTACTTTCAACCTGGCGGTTGCTCTTCACCGCATCGACAAAGGCACGGTCCTGGCGGGAAAAATGCGGGCCGCCGATATCGAACTCCACTCCCTCGAACAGGTCAGGCTTGTTGATGATCGTCCAGCCATCATCATAACCGCCTGCCGGAGAGTCGAGAAAAAACTTCAGCTCATCATCGTTCACCGTCAGGTTGCCGTTTTTCGCGTTGATTTCGATGGAAATCTCCAGCAGCCGGTGATGGCGTTTGCTCCAGGTCGAGTCCATCCAGCCGGTGGTGCCGTTTTCAAACTCAAAATGGACGTGGGCAAAGTCCTCTACTTCTTCGGAATAATAAGCGCGCGTGTGCCCGCTGACGTAGTTGACCCGGCCAAAATACCACCCGAGCAGATCGATCAGGTGCGTCGCCTGCCCCATCACCACACCGCCGCCGGATTTTTCCTTGCTGTAGCGCCAGCCCTTTCCTGTCTTGAACAGTTGTGCCACGTAAATCGTGGAGCTGAAGGTGATGATCTCTCCCAGCGCGCCGGAATCGATCACCTGCTTGGCCCTGGCAAAGGTTTCCGAATAGCGCATCATATAGCCGACCATGGTCACGAGATTGCGCTCATCGATACGCTGCACCAGCTCTTCGGACTCCTCGCCTTTCAGGCTGAGGGGTTTTTCGAGAAAAAACGGCAGCCCGCGCTCGACACACTCCAGCGCCATGGGGATATGCAGAAACACCGGCGTGGTGATCAGCAACGCATCCGGCTTTTCTTTGTCGAGCATCTTGCGATAATCTGTATAGGCATTGACCTGAGTCAGGTTTTTGGCAAAACCGAGTAAAAACTTGGAAGCATCACACATGCCGCACAGATTCACATCATCGAATCCGTTCATGATACCGGCATGCAGCATGCCCATTTTTCCTACACCGACGACTGCTACATTCATGGTTGTGATTTCCTTTCCGGTCTGTTCCTGTATGTCTCATCTCTGGCTATCCATTTAACTCAGCAATGTTGCATTTTTCAGCCAGTCCGCCAGAGCACAGCACGTGACTACACCAAAGCTGTCATTCCGGTTTCCCCGCAGGGGAAGACCAGAATCTCCCGGACTCAGGCACGTGCCAGAAAAGATGAGATTCCAGCACTGCGCTTCGCCTGGCTGGAATGACACATGCCGGTATCTGAGCCGGGCCCGGTTTGCTGAGTTAACTGAATATCCGGATGTCTCATCGTTTATCTTCCTGTCAATCCGGCCCCCGGCCTCTCAGCGCTCACTTCAGGCAGAAGCCAGCATCGCCCGGTACACAGCGATGGTCTTCTCGCTGATAGCCTCCCACGAATTGCTCTGCACCAGCTTTTTGCTGTCCTGTGCCAGCCGCTCGGCAAGCGCTGCATCGGTGAGGATTTTCAGCGTCTGCTCAGCGAGGCGATCCGGCCGGTTGGGCGGCACAATACAGTCTTTCTCCAAAACCAGCTCAGGCAGCCCGCCGACTTCAGTCACCACCATGGGCTTGTGATAGTCCAGCGCCACATTGCCGACACCGGTCTGGCCATCCATCTTTTTATAAGGCAGCAACACGACATCCGTGGCCGTAAAATAGGTGCGCAGTTCGCCGGCCGGAATATATTTCAAATGCGTGACCACGTTATCGCTGACACCGTGCTCGCGGATGATCTGATCCAGCTCCTGAGCATTCTTCCACGGCTGCCCGGCGATCAACCCGGTAATTTTGCCATCGTATTTTTCCTTGAGCAGAGCGATGGTCCGGATAAAATCATCCACGCCCTTGTACTCGCGGATATTGCCGAAAAAGAGCAGCACGCGCGCATCAGCATCGATGCCCAGTGCCTGTCTGGCCTGTTCCGGGGTCAGGGCAGTGGTCCCGTTTTCCGACAATACGCCGTGTGGCCCCATGGGAATGTGGTGCACGCGCTCCTGCGGAACGCCGAACAGGCTTTCCATCTCCGCGACGTTTTTCGCGGCATGGACGACAAATTCGTCCGCCTGCGCGATCAGACGCTTGACCAGAAAATCCTCATAAAACGTGGACTCATGCTGCACGAGATTATGCACGGTGAGCAGAATTTTCTTCTTCCGCCGCTTCAGCCGGTTGAAGGCGGCCAGCCACACCGGAACCACGGGCAAACTCCAGAACTGGGCATGCACCAGCTCTCCGCTGGCCCTGGAACCAGCACGAAGCCAGGTCAGCGGATTGTATATGCTGATCGTGCGATGGATTTTCAGCTTCTCTGTATCACGCGCCACGAAAGCATCATCCTTATCCTGCGTACCGCCGGGATAGAGGAACTCCGGATACAGTTTGCTGAAAGAGAAAAACTCGACATCGATCTTTTTGGCCAGGGCATCGCTGAGATGCCAGCAGTAATAGGCGTTGCCTTTCAACGGCGGCAACGTGCCAAACATGGTGATTTTCATGAGATGAAAAATTCCTGAATCTTACAATAAGTCAACCCTGGTTATCCACTTAACTCAGTAAGGTCGCATCTTTTCAACCAGTCTGCCTGAGCACAGCACGTGTCTGCACCTGGACCGTCATTCCGGTTTCCCCGCAGTGGAAGACCGGAATCCCCCCAGACTCAGGCACGTGCCAGAAAAGATGAGATTCCGGCACGGCGCTTCGCTTGGCCGGAATGACAAAGGTCAGGCTGTGGGCCAGACCCGGTTGGCTGAGTGAACTGGATAGCCTGGTAATTCAACCCTGTCGCCAGGGTAGCGCGATCGCTGGTAGCTGTTTTCTTACGCCCGCACTCTGATTCGAGTGCAGCAGTCGCCCCATGTTCTGGTTTTTACTTTTTCCCATCGACCAGCCTTTTGAACAACCGCTCGTACGCTTCCGTCACCCTGTCCCAGGTGTAGTTTTCTTCGATGCGCTGGCGGCTGCGCTCGCGGGCCTTTTCCACTTCTTCGGGATGATCGATCAAGTACTGAATTTTTTCCGTCAGCTCGCCGTTGTTTTTTGTACTGAAAAAATAGCCGGCATCCCCCAGCACTTCGCGGTGTTCCGGGACATCATTCGCCAGCACGCAGTTGCCGTGGCCCATGCCCTCCAAAAGCGCCGGATGCGTACCGCCGACCTCCGTGGCCTGAATATAGACATAAGCGTGCGACTGAAACTCGCGATAGCCCTTGCCAAAAACATAGCCTGTAAAAATGATGCGGTCATCCCGGGTACTGCGCAGCTTCTTGATAAAATCCGTGGCATAAGGAGCATCTCCGACCATCACCAGTTTGAGGTCTGTTTTGGTTTTCTCAAAAGCCTCGACCACGCGGTGGGGATTGTTTTCCGGCTCGAAGCGGCTGACGTACAGGATGTACTTTCCCGGCTGAACACCGAATTTCTCCAAAACTTCCGTGCTTTCCAGGCGTTCCGTCGGTGCGC
>DRLW01000619.1 GCA_011375275.1 Bacteroidota bacterium | reverse complement strand
ATGACCTGCTGGCACTGCGCATCATCGTAAAAAAAGTTGAAGAATGCTATTTTGCCCTTGGGCTGGTGCACAGTATCTACACGCCGATACAGGCCCGATTCAAAGATTATATCGCGACTCCAAAATCCAACATGTATCAGTCTCTGCATACGACCATGATCGCTCTTGACGGTAAAATGGTCGAAGTGCAGATCAGGACGGATGAGATGCACCGCACGGCTGAGGAAGGAATCGCAGCGCACTGGCAGTACAAAGAAGACCGTCTGCGCAAAGATGACCTGGACCGGCACCTGATCTGGCTCCGGCAGGTGCTGGAGTGGCAGCATGATACGGATGATCCGCAGGAATTTATGGAAAACCTGCGCATCGATCTTTTTCAGGACGAGGTCTTTGTTTTTTCACCCAAGGGAGACCTCTATCGCCTGCCCATGGGCAGCACGCCTGTGGATTTTGCCTTTGCCGTGCACACAGATATCGGCCTGCACTGTATCGGTGCCAAAGCCAACGGCCGCATCGTTCCGCTCAGTTACAAGCTGCGCAGCGGCGATTCGATAGAAATTTTAACATCTGCCAACCAGAAGCCGAATCCGGACTGGATCAAATTCACCAAGACGAGCAAAGCCCGCAGCAGGCTGAAACGCTGGTTACGCGAGTCCTTGCAGGAGCAGAGCCGAAAACTCGGCGAGGAGCTGTTCTACAAAAAACTGCGCAAATACAAGGTTACCAAGAACAGTTTTGACCTCGCGAAACTGGCATCTGATTACGGGTACCCCTCAGAAGAACTGTTTTTCGCTGCTCTTGGCAGGGGGGATGTCTCCATCCAGGGGGTACTCAACAAGCTGATCCCCGAAAAGCTGGTTGCCCTGAAAGAAGAGTCTCTGCTGAAGAAGTTCATCTCGCGAGCCCGCGGAACAACCCGCGGTGTGCGCGTGCAGGGGCTGGACAATCTGCTGATCAATTTCGCCAAATGTTGTCAGCCCGTCCCGGGCGATAAGATCATCGGTTTTATCACCAGGGGAAGAGGGATCGTCGTGCACCGTCATGACTGCCGCAACATCATTCGGATGAAGGACGATCCGGACCGTTGGGTCGATGTCGAGTGGGATGTGGATAAAGACAAACAGTTCATGGTGCGTCTGCGCTTGCTGGGTGAGGATCGCAAACATTTTCTCAGCGACGTGAGCCAGACGATCAGCAATACCGAGACGAATATTGTCAGCATCAGAATGAAAACTGAAGACTCCATCGTGCACAGTAACATCATCATCGAAGTCAATAATCTGCAACATCTGACGCGTGTTCTCAATCGTCTCAGCAAAGTCAAGGGTGTCATATCTGTAGAGCGTATCGATGGCACAGGAGATGTCGTCAGGGATTGACCTGTACAGACAAAAGTAAGGAACGAGTAAGTGAATTCAGTTTTCAGAAAAGGAAACACTGGAGCTGAGGGTACTTTTAAAAGGAGCTAGTTATGAAAGTAACTATTACCAAAAAAGACGTTGCGAAGAGGACGGCCAGAATCGTCAATGAGAAAATCTATCTGACCGAGCGCATCGTCGATGGGGTCTTCACGGCATTGCGGGAATTTATGGAGGAGGCCAATCCTGAAATCCGCATTGAGATTCGCGATTTTGGTGTTTTTGAGGTCAAAACGACCAAGCCCAAGCCCAAAGCGCGTAATCCCAAAACCGGTGAAATTATCTATGTCCCTGCGCGCAGGAAGACGCATTTCAAGGCCGGCAAGCTGCTCAAGGAAGTCTTAAAGCAGCCGCTGCCCGATGAAAAAACCGATTCGGAGAAATAACAACCGTGCCCTCAGAAACCGGGACAGCACTTCCAAAGGAAGGCCGTTTGCTCGCCATCGATTTTGGTGATGGCCATACAGGTTTTGCCCTTTCGGACCCCCTGCAAATTACTGCTCAGAACTATTCATCTTATGCTGTCAAAGGAGACCGGCAGGGCCTGCTGGCACACATCGAGCAACTCATTCGGGAGAAGAACATCGTCGGCATCGTTCTCGGCATGCCCGTGAATATGAACGGCAGCGAAGGGGAAATGGTCGGGCGAGTCAGGAAGTTCGCCGAACAGTTACGTACGCAGGTGCAACTCCCCATCGCCTTTATCGACGAAAGACTCACGTCCCGCCAGGCCATGCGTACCCTGAATGAACTTGGCACCAGGCGTTCTAAAAAGAAAGACGCGGTTCACTCCATGGCGGCCACGCTCATGCTTCGGGCTTATCTCGATGGGAACAGATGAGGCTTTTGTATAATTGTATTGAAGATGTGACTGCGCGATGAATTTATAAATGAGCGTACGCATGAGGAAAGCCGGAATGCATAAAATTTTGTCGATAAGGTGCCTTCCTGTAACTTTATACTGAAAATAGTAACCCCCACAGTATTGCAGAACTTATGAATTGTGCAGGTTAAATGAGCCAGAAAAAAAAGATCAGAATTGGTGTTATCGGCGCGGGACATATTGCACAAGTCGCTCACATTCCTCAATGGACCAAGCTGGAAAATGCCGAGGTTGTCGCAGTCAGCGATATTCAGCCTTCGAAGGCCAAATGGGTGGCGGAAAAATTCAATATCAAGCAGTTTGGCAGCAACCCGCAGGAGCTTATTGAGAACCCTGATATCGATGCCATCGATATCTGTACAGATACTGCCACGCATAAGGACCTGGCCATCGCAGCGCTGGCGGCCGGCAAGCATGTGCTCGTGGAAAAACCCATGGCGCGCACCTTTGCCGAAGCGCAGGAAATGGCAGATGCTGCGGAAAAATATCAGCGCCACCTCATGGTTGCCATGAATGTTCGTTTTCGCCGTGATGCCATCATCCTGAAATCCTTTATCGACGGCGACGAACTCGGCGACGTGTTTTACATCAAAACCGGCTGGCTGATCCGCCGGGACCTGTCTGACCAGGAAAATTCGTGGATATACGACAAAGAACGCTCCGGCGGCGGCGTTCTGATGGACCTGGGCATCCAGATGCTCGATGTCGCCTGGTGGCTGATGGGTAATCGCAAGCCGGTTTCCGTCAAAACCGTGCTCCTGGGAAAAAACTCACAACTCGATGTCGAAGATTCGGCGACGACCTTGATCAATTTTGAAGACAACAGTGTTTTAACCCTTGAGGTGAGCTGGACCATGCTTACCGAAAAAGAACGGTTTTACGTCAATGTCTTCGGGACAAAGGGCTCAGCCCAGATCAACCCTCTGCGTGTATTCAAAGACATGCATGGCAATCTGATCAATATCATTCCATCACGGGATGAGAACAGTATCCTGCGCTACAAACGCTCCTACAGAAATGAACTCAAGCACTTCATCAACTGCATTCAGAATAAGGCAACTATTCAGGCCGGTGCTTCTGAAATCGCGCAACGTCTGCGTCTGATCGAAACCATGTACCGTTCTGCGGAAGAAGGTAAAGAGGTGCGCGTTTAATGAAGCAAAAATTTCTCTTCTCCGGTCTGACTGCGTGCTTGATTGCCTTCTCCCTGCCGCCGTTTCAAAGTGGATTTATAGCATGGTTCGCCATCGTTCCTTTTTTTTATCTCATTTCTGGTCTTGAGTCGCGCAAAGACGCTTTCAAGTGGGGCTATCTCACCGGGCTGTTCACCAGTATTCTGGTTCTCTACTGGTTGTTCTATCCGGCTCCCCCGGGTGCTGTTGCCACTATTCTGATCTATCCGCTCTATTACGGGTTGTTCGGCTTCGCTTTCGTCTCCATCAAAAATAAACACGGCAACCTCGTCGCTCTGATTGCGGCTCCCTTTCTCTGGACTGCCGTCGAATATCTGAAAGCCATCGGCGAACTTGGAT
>DRLW01000618.1 GCA_011375275.1 Bacteroidota bacterium | reverse complement strand
TGATTCTGCTCAATGATTATATCCTGGCGATGCTCATTTTTTGATACGCTGTCTCTTCCGCAGGCAAAGATGTGCTTTGTGCGCACGCTGACCGTTGCTGAAAAAGAACTATTGTCCCGGCCCGACCGGGTTGGCTTATGATCGAAATACGCGATTTGTACAAGGCATTCGAGGGGCAGCAGGTGCTGCGCGGCGTTACCCTCAACATCGAAAAGGGCAAGAGCCATATTGTCATCGGCCGCAGTGGTTGCGGCAAGAGCGTGCTGCTCAAGCACATCATCGGCCTGCTGCAACCCGATGCCGGCGATGTCCGCGTCGATGGTATTTCAATCCCCGGCCTGCCGCGACGGGAGCTGTACAAAGTGCGCAGGAAGATCGGCATGCTGTTTCAGGGCGCGGCGCTGTTTGACTCCATGACCGTGGCGGAGAATATCAGCCTCGGTGTGCGCGAGCACCGCATGGTCGATGAACAGGATTTGCCCGCACTGGTCGCTGAAAAACTGGCGATGGTCGGCCTGAAGGGCATCGAAGAGAAGTATCCCTCAGAGCTGTCCGGGGGCATGAAAAAACGCGTCGGCCTGGCGCGGGCGCTGATGATGGAACCCGAATATATCCTCTACGACGAACCGACGACCGGACTCGATCCGGTCATGGCCGATGCCATCAATGAGATGATCATCGACGTGACCGGGCAGATGGGCGTCACCTCGATCGTGGTCACGCATGATATGGTCAGTGCGTATAAAATCGGCGATATGATTTCCATGCTGCATGAGGGGACGGTGCGTTTCACCGGCACGCCGGACGAGATCCGCGCCTGCGACGATCCCGTGGTGCAGCAGTTTATAACCGGCAGTTCCCGGCCGGTAGGGCAGGAGGTCTATGGCGGCGCGTAAAAAAGACAAGGTGCGCTATGTCTGCCAGAGCTGCGGCTATGTGTCCCTGCGCTGGCTCGGCCGCTGCAGTGAATGCGGCGAATGGAACAGCCTGATCGAGGAGCGCGTTACTCCCGAGCCCAGGGGCCGAGTGCGGCCGCAGCGTTTTGAGAAGAGCGAGGCTGTACCGCTGAACAAGGTCGATTTCGTCGAGGAGAGCCGGATTCCCTGCGCCAGTCGTGAGTTCAATCGCGTGCTCGGCGGCGGCATCGTGCCCGGTTCGCTGATTCTCGTCGGCGGCGACCCGGGAATCGGCAAATCGACGCTGCTGTTGCAGGAGGCTGCGCGCATGAGCCGGGCGGATTTTCCCGTGCTGTACGTTTCCGGCGAAGAGTCGCATCGGCAGACGCGCCTGCGCGCACAACGCCTCGGCATCGACAGCGAGCATCTGTTTCTGCTCGCCGAGACCAACCAGGACGCTGTGCTCGCTACTGTGGAGAAACTCAATCCCGGCCTGCTGATCATCGACTCGATCCAGACCATGTACCAGCCGGCTTTCGAAAGCGCGCCGGGCAGTATTTCGCAGGTGCGCGAGTGTGCGCTCTCTTTTCTGAACGTGGCCAAATCGCGCCATCTGCCCGTGATCCTGGTCGGGCACGTGACCAAAGACGGCTATCTTGCCGGGCCGAAAGTGCTCGAGCACATGGTCGATACGCTGTTGCAGTTCGAGGGCGACCGGCACCAGCATTTCCGCATCCTGCGCGCGATGAAAAACCGCTTTGGCTCGACGCGTGAAATCGGCATTTTCGAAATGTCGCGCACCGGCCTGCACGATGTCAGCAATCCCTCGGAGATTTTTCTGGCGCAACGCAGCAAGGAGGCCTCAGGCTCAGCCGTGGTCTGTACTCTCGAAGGCTCACGGCCGATTCTCGTCGAGGTGCAGGCGCTGGTGACGCGGTCGAATTACGGCATGCCGCAGCGCACGGCCGCAGGGTTTGAGGCAAAACGGCTGGCCCTGCTGCTGGCGGTACTGGAAAAACGCATCGGCCTGCGTCTGGGCACGCAGGATGTTTTTCTCAACGTCGCCGGCGGTGTGCGGCTGGATGAACCGGCGGCTGATCTGGGCATCGTCACTGCTATCGCCTCCTCGATGAGAAACACGGCGGTGCAGCACGATGCGGTGTTTATCGGTGAAATCGGCCTGGCAGGCGAGATCCGCTTTGTGCCGCAGATGGACAAACGCTTGCACGAAGCCGCCAAGCTGGGTTTTAAAACCGCGATTATTCCACCGGTTCCGATGAAAGATCTCAGTTTGCCCAGGGGGTTCCAGGTCATCGCCTGCAACCGGCTGGACGAAAGTTTTGATAAAATTTTTTGAACGACCAGCGATGAGCTGGTGAGGAAACGAAAGAGGCAACGTGTCTGCAGCCCAGGGATTTGAGTTCACATTGCTCCACACCGATGCGCACAGCGCAGCACGGCGCGGCCGGATTCAGACAGCGCACGGTACGATTGAAACGCCGGTTTTTATGCCGGTCGGCACGCAGGGAACGGTGAAATCCCTCAGCCCGGATGAGCTGCGCGACACCGGCAGCCAGATCATTCTCGGCAATACGTATCATCTCTATCTGCGTCCGGGCACAGCGCTTCTGCAGCAGGCCGGCGGGTTGCACCGTTTTGCCAACTGGCCGGGGCCGATCCTCACCGACAGCGGTGGCTATCAGGTTTTCAGCCTGTCCGGGCTGCGGAAAATACACGAGGACGGCGTGCGATTCCAGTCGCACATCGACGGCAGCTATCACGATTTCACCCCGGAAAACGTGATGGACATGCAGCGGCTCATCGGTGCGGATATCATCATGGCTTTTGACGAGTGTCCGCCGCACACGGCTACTGAACCCTACGTCGCGCGTTCGAACGAGATCACCCGGAAATGGGCGCACCGCTGCCGCGAAGCCTGGCTGGCGAAAGAGCCTGCCTATGGCTATGGCCAGGCGCTGTTTGGCATCGTGCAGGGCGGCGTGTTCCCGCATCTGCGCCGGGAGAGCGCACACCAGCTCATCGAGCTCGATCTGCCGGGCTATGCCATCGGCGGACTGTCGGTCGGCGAGCCGGCCCCGGTGATGTACGAGATGACCGGAGTTGTGACCGGCATTCTGCCCGCAGACAAGCCGCGCTATCTCATGGGCGTGGGCAAGCCGGAAAATATGGTCGAGGCGGTTGCCCTCGGAGTTGATATGTTCGATTGCGTCATTCCCACGCGCAACGGCAGGCGCGGGCAGGCTTTCACCTGGCAGGGAACGATCAACCTGCGCAACGCCCGTTTCCGCGACGATTTTTCGCCGATCGATGCAGACTGTCCCTGCTATGCGTGCGCGAATTTCAGCCGGGCGTATATCCGGCATCTGCTGCAGGCCGGCGAATTGTTCGCACTGCGTCTGGTCAGTCTGCACAACATCGCTTTTTTTCATCAATTGATGCAGGCCATGCGCGAGGCGATCGAACAGGATCGTTTTGCGCAGTGGAAGCGAGATTTTTATGCCGGATTGGAGCAGAAGTAAACGGGGGAAGACCGTGTTTTGCAGTACGAGAAGATGTCTGTGACGAGGAGTGTCACTTATATGCGACACCGCAGGAGGGTGTGATGAAAAATAACAGAAAAACAGTAACCCGGAACCGTAAGCTGAGCGTTGTGCTTGCGGTTCATCAACAGATCTAAAACGGGAGCACGTCATGTCATCGCTTTTTATGGTTCTTTTTTTTCAGGCCGGTGAACCTCAGGCCGATCCTTTCAGGATGTTTTTACCGATCATACTGATTTTTGTGGTCATGTACTTTTTTATGATCCGCCCGCAGGTGAAAAAGCAGAAAAAGCACCAGGAAATGGTGCAGTCGCTGCAGAAGGGGGATAAAGTTTTGACCTCCGGCGGGATTTACGGTCAGGTGGTCGGGATCAAGGAAAATGCTTTTGTGGTAAAAATTGCGGATAACACCAAAGTCGAAGTTGCCAAGTCGGCTATCGGGCAGAAACTGGAGAGTTAAATGGCTGTATTGCCAATTCGCCTGTACGGTGACCCTGTGTTGCGGGCAAAGGCGAAAAAAGTGGAAAAGTTCGACGAGGAGCTGCGTGAGTTCATCGCCTCGATGATCGAAACCATGCATGCAGCCGAGGGGATCGGACTGGCGGCGCCGCAGGTCGGTGTATCCAGAGCGCTGTGCGTCATCGATGTCGGGCTGATCGAAGAAGGGCAACTGCCCAAAGCCTTCATCAACCCGGTTATCCACGCCAGCTCGCAGGAAACCGACGTGCGCGAGGAAGGCTGCCTGAGTATTCCCGGCATCACGGAGGATGTCAGGCGGCCGCAGGGCATCCGTCTGAGCTATCAGGATGAGTTTGGCGTCGAGCACGAGCTGGAGTGCCAGGGGTTGCTGGCGCGCGTGCTGCAGCACGAAATCGATCACCTGCACGGGGTCTTTTTCACCGATAAGCTCAGCAGTATCAAGCGGAAAATGTTGTCCAAAAAACTGCGCAACATTGCCAGAGATGCTCAAAAGGAGAAGGCGTGACCCGTGCACAGCGCGAGTGAAAAAAAGATCCGGATCGTGTTTATGGGCACGCCGGATTTTGCCGTTGCCAGCGCAGACGCCCTGTTACAGGCAGGGATCGAGATCTGTGCTGTTGTCACGGTACCGGATAAACCAGCGGGCCGCGGCCGCAAGCTGCGTTTCTCTGCGGTGAAGGAGTGGGCGTTGCAGCAGGGGCTGCCGCTTTTGCAGCCGCAGGATTTGCGCGACCCCGAATTTCTCCGGCAGTTGCGCGCGCTGAATGCGCATCTGTTTGTCGTGGTCGCTTTCCGGATTCTCCCCGAGGAGGTTTTTACCATCCCGGAACACGGAACCATCAACCTGCATGGCTCATTGCTGCCGAAATACCGCGGAGCCGCGCCGATCAACTGGGCGCTGATCAATGGCGAAAAGGAGACCGGCGTGACGACATTTTTCATCGACCGTACCGTGGATACCGGTGAAATTCTGCTGCAGGAGCGCACGGCGATTGCAGAGGAGGACAATTTCGGCACCCTTTACGGGCGGTTGAAAGAAATCGGTGCAGAGCTGCTGGTGCGCACGGTCAAAGGGGTGATGAGCGGAGAAATCACCCCGCAGCAGCAGCATGGCGAAGCGACCCGTGCGCCCAAACTGACTCCGGAACTGCGCCGCATCGACTGGAGCCGCCCTGCCGAAGCCATCCACAACCTCATCCGCGGGCTTTCGCCGGTGCCGGCAGCGTACACGGTGTTGCGCGGCAAAAGGCTGAAAGTCCTGCGTTCCCGGCCTGCTGCTGAGATGAACGCGCAGGGCCCGCCCGGTGCGCTGCATCCTGAGGCGTTGCAGCAGGGCAGGCTGGCCATCAATACAGGCAGGGGCGTGCTCGAACTGCTCGAGGTACAACCTGAGGGGAAAAAAACGATGCGGGCGCAGGACTTTCTGCGTGGATTCCACCCCGGAGGGCAGGATGTCTGCGAATAACAAACCCACTGCCCGATCGCTTGCGGTGCAGGTTCTCGTCGCCAATGAAAAAAACGGCACCTACGTCGATCTGCTGCTCGAAAACGATACGCATGTGCGCACGCTGGCCTCCCGCGATATGGCGCTGCTGCGCGAGCTGGTTTTCGGCGTGCTGCGCAACAGGTCTTTTCTCGATCTGCATATCCGCAACTACATCCGGCGCGGCTATGACACCTTTGATGTGAAGATCAAGAATATTCTGCGCGTGGCATTCTATCAGTTGCTGTTTCTGGATCGTGTGCCGGATTATGCCGTTATTTCCGAGGCCGTGGAACAGGCCAAAAATACCGGCACCGGTTCGCAGGCAAAGCTGGTCAACGGTGTTCTGCGCACATTCCAGCGCGAACCGTGGAAGCCGGAACTGTCTTCAGCGGCTGATCTGCAGGAAATCGCAGAGTACATGAGCCACCCGCTCTGGTTGGTGAGCCGTTTTGTCGAGCAATTCGGCACCGAGGAGCTGCTGCCCTGGCTGAAAGCAAACAACCGTATTCCGGTGACCTTTCTGCGCCATCTGCATGCACAGGAAGCCTGTATGGACCCCGAGCTGCAGAGCACGGATTTTGACGGATATTTTGCCATGCCCGCCGGGCTGCGGCTGCAAATGCTCAAGGGCTGGCAGACCGGACGCTACATCGTGCAGGACCCCAGCGCCGGACTGGCGGTCGCCCTGCTGGCTGCTGAAGCGGGGGAGCGGATTATCGATTTGTGCGCAGCGCCCGGCGGCAAAGCCGTTGCCCTGGCGAAACTGGTCGGGCCGGAAGGGCGTATCGTCGCGGTTGAGATCGAGAAAAAAAGACTCGGAAAAATTCACGAAAATGTGACCCGAACCGGGGCGGAAAACGTCGAAATCGTACAGGCTGACGCGCGCACGGTCGAGCTGGATGCGGCGGATGCGGTGCTGGTCGATGCGCCGTGCAGCGGATTCGGGGTAATGGCGCGCAAGCCGGATATTCGCTGGCTGCGCAAGCCGGAGGATATGCGCGCCCTGTTGCGCCTGCAGCGGCATATCCTGCATAATGCAGCGGGTCTGGTCAAACCCGGCGGCCGCTTGATCTATTCGACCTGCACCACCGACCGCGAAGAAAATGAGATGATGGTAACTGCGTTCTTACAGCAGCACAGAGAGTTTGCTCTCGAAAGCGCAGGTGAATTTGTACCGGATCGATTTGTGACAGAGCGCGGCTTTGTGCGGTCGTGGCCCCACCTGCATGGCATCGACGGTTCCTTTGCTGCCCGTCTGGTGCGCAGGAAGTGATTTGTGAAAAACCGGATTTACTCAGCACCGATGATGCTATGCGTGATGTGCGTTCACGGATAAATCCCGGGAGCACCAAACCATATTTTGAGGAATAGATGGAACAAATTCGCGAATTTTTCAGGAATCTGTGGTCAAAAAACTATGTACGCAGGCTGGTGTTCGGCTTTCTGGCCCTTTTCGCCTTTGGCGTGATCATGGACCAGTTGGTGATGCCTCTTTACACCAAGCATGGAGAGGCAATTCCACTGCCCGATGTTACTGGCAAGCGTTACGAAGATGCCAAGAACATCCTCGATACCGGCGGTTTCCAGATCGTGCGCGACGAGGAGCGCTACGACTCGCAGTATCCGGCCGGCTTTGTCATCGAGCAGATTCCGCGTGCCGGAACAAAAGTAAAGAGCGGCAGGCGGGTACACGTTATCGTCAGCAGGGGGGAGCGCCGCTTCCGCATGCCGGACCTGCTGGGCTCATCAGAACGGGACTGTGAGCTGACGCTGTCGAAGTTTGGCCTGCGTATCGGCGAAAAAACATACGAGTATTCGACCTATTATCACGAAGGCACGGTGAGCCACCAGTCGATTCCCAAAGGCGTGGAAGTTCCGATGAACACCCGCGTCGATCTGACCATCAGTCTGGGGCCTGTGCCGGATGTGTTCAAAGTGCCTGCTGTCGAAGGCCGCACTTTGGATGACGCCCGTGATCTTATCCACCGTGCCGGCCTGGAAGTTGGGACGATCCGTTACGAAGTTTTCGAAGCGCTGCTGCCGGAAACGGTCGTCAAACAGTCCCTGGAAGCCGGAACCGAGGTGCCCCAGGGTACTCCCATCAACCTGGTTGTATCCACGCTTTCGGGCAATTGATTTGCTGAAAAGCGTAACTCACGCTCTTATCAGGAGTTATCCCTGCTGTACCGGGAGTTGCTTCTTGACAAGGCACGATATAATACGTATATTTTCCGTTATTCGCCGCTGAGCTGAAGTGTTCAGGAAGTCAGGTGTAACACTGTTTTTTTGCGCAGAGTTACGAAAAGACACGTAATCGAACAAAGCTTTACAGTTGTCACGCTTCCCTGGCACGCAGCGCCGGTTCATGAGTAACGCAGAATAATGCGGTATATTTTCCCCGTCCGGATCAGACACGAGAGGCTTGCAACAGTGACGCGCGGAAGAGTGAAATGGTTTAACGAGGTCA
>DRLW01000617.1 GCA_011375275.1 Bacteroidota bacterium | reverse complement strand
CTGTCGCGAAATGAGGAGATCGAATATCTGCGCCGCCACGGCATCGAACTCGACTGGGAGCAGGCGATGTACTCTATCAACAAAGGCATCTGGGGAACGTCTGTCGGCGGGCGCGAAACCCTGAATTCCTATGAATATCTCCCCGAAGAGGCCTTTCCTACACCGCTGCAGAAAAAAGGGCAGGAGACAGTCGAGCTGGAGTTTTGCCACGGCGAGCTGTGCGGCATCAATGGCGAGAAGTACGAAAATCCCATCGAGGCGATCCACGCACTGGAGCAGATCGCCGGGCCTTATGCCGTCGGCCGGGATATTCACGTCGGTGATACCATTATCGGCATCAAGGGGCGTGTCGGTTTTGAGGCCGCCGCGCCTATGGTCATCATCAAAGCGCACCACGCGCTGGAAAAGCACGTGCTGACCAAATGGCAACTGTACTGGAAAGATCAGATGGCGACCTGGTATGGCAACCTGCTGCACGAAGGGCAGTATCTCGATCCGGTCATGCGCAATATCGAAGCGTTTTTTGAAGATACGCAGAAGACGGTCAACGGCACGGTATCTGTGAGCCTGTCACCGTATCATTTTCACATTCTCGGCGTCACCTCACCGCATGACCTCATGTCGCCGGAGATCGCGGTGTACGGCGAAATTCACAGTGGCTGGACTGGTGAAGATGTCAAAGGCTTTGCGAAAATTGCCGCCAACCAGGCGATGATCTACTACAAGGTGAACCGCGATGAGCTCTGAAATCCGCGCCGGAATTGCCGGAGGGGCCGGCTACACCGGTGGTGAAACTCTGCGTCTGCTGCTGCGGCACCCCCGTGTCAGAGTAGCGTTTGTCCACAGCAGCAGCCATGCCGGCGAGCCGGTGACCACGGTGCACAGCGATCTGCTGGGTATGGATGATCTGCGGTTCAGCGCAGAGATCAGCGAGGATATCGATGTCCTGTTTCTCTGTCTCGGCCACGGGCAATCGCAGAAGTTTTTGCAGGATAACCATTTGCCGGCCGGCATTAAAATCATCGATCTGAGCCAGGATTTCCGCCTGAACAGCCCGGAAGAGCATCCGTTTGTGTACGGCCTGACGGAAGCGTTTCGCGAGCAGATCGCTGCAACGCAGGCCGTGGCCAACCCCGGCTGTTTTGCGACTTGCATCCAGCTCGGCTTGCTGCCGCTTGCAGCCGCTGGTGCGTTGCCGGCAGAGGTGCACATCAGTGCGATCACGGGTTCGACCGGTGCCGGCCAGGGTCTGTCGCGCACCAGCCATTTCAGTTGGCGCAGCGGCAATATCGCGGTGTATAAACCCTTCCAGCACCAGCACCTTGGCGAAATACGGCGGACATTGGCCTCACTCCAGCCGGGCTATGAGGGAGCACTGCATTTCGTGCCCTATCGCGGTGCTTTTCCCCGCGGGATCTTTGCCAGCCAATATTTAAAAACCAGTCTGTCTGCCGAACAGGCTGAGCAACTCTTCAACGAGTATTACCGCACCAGCCCCTTTGTTCATCTCAGCGCGAACAATCCGGACATGAAGCAGGTGGTGAATACGAATAACGCTGTCCTGCATGTGGAAAAACACGGTGATTACCTGTTGATCCTGTCGGCCGTCGATAACCTGCTCAAAGGCGCATCCGGACAGGCGGTGCAGAATATGAATGTCATGTTCGGCCTGCCGGAGGATGAAGGACTGCAGCTCAAGGCCGTGGTGTTTTGAGTTGTATGGAATCGTGCGGCTACCCGGCCGGATGGTCAGTGGCAGCCTCTGGCCGCCGCGGTGTGGTAGTGAGAAAGCCGGCGACCCACCCGCTGAGACGCTGAGGAAAAGCCCCGCAGCCGGAGTCCGGCTTACAACGAAGATGGGCGTACCCGCCAGAACAGGGGAGAGCTATTTTTTACCGATCGCGAAATTCGGGGCCAGCTCAGCGATTTTGGCCTTGAGTTTTTCCATCTCCTCGCCCGCATCCCCCGCTGCTTTGAGCTGCAGATAGCGATAGTAGAGATATCCCACCTCAACATAGCGTCTCTCCCTTGATGGCAGGTCTGCGAGATAGGGGTCTTTGTTCGCCGGAACGGCTGTGACCAGGACCTCGAGCAGTCTCTCCAGCTCTTTCCCGACGATAAAACCTCCCAGTCCGGCGTTGGCTTTTTGCGACTGAACCGGCGCCATGAACTCGACCGTACGTTTGTCATCTGTATTCAGTGGCATGCCGGCGAGGCGCGGTGCCAGGGCACGCCAGTTGCCGAGATAAAAAAGTCCGGCCATGTGCTGCTCCGGCGCGCCGGCAGAATCATCACGGGCGATGACGTTGGTGATGTTTTTCAGCAAAACAGCATGCTCGAGGCGGGCGCCGGTTTCCTGGCCCACGAGCGCGATGCTGGTACGTTCACCGGAAAAATCGGCACGCCACAGTGTGACCGTAGGGAAGACAGAGGCGAAGGTCGCTGTGATGGTGGCAAAACTTTCGGGCGTGAGCTGGTACATCGGCAGCCATTGGGCAAAAATACCGCCCGGTGCCAGCCGGTTTTTCGCCAGTTGAAAATGTTCTACCGTGTACAAACTGCCGGTGCCTGCGTGCCACGGCGTGAATAGATCACCGACGATGACATCGAACTTTTGCTGTGATCCGAGCAGGTAATTACGGGCATCATCAGCGATGATTTCGGCGCGGGCATCGGAGAAAAGGCCGTTTGTCCAGGGTGCAAAATAGCGCTTCGCTGCCCGGATGACGTTGGGGATCAGTTCGACCGTGATGACACGTTCGGTAGCGTGGTTCAGGGCAGCGCCGGCGGTGATGCCGGTGCCCATACCCAGAAACAACACCTGTTTCGGCGCCGGATGCAGCAGCAGGGGGACGTGCCCCTGCATCTGCTCCACAAGGGCAGAGCGTGTATCGCCGAGCAGGTAGTAATTATCCAGGCGCACCTGAAGATTATCGCCGGCTTCGACGACTGTGACGACGCCGTCGCTGGCCTGCAGAACATCGAGCAGCTTTTGTCCCGGCCCGAGGCGAAGCAGCGGGGGATTTGTCACGATGAGCACGAGCACCATGGTGACGGCGGGAAAAGCGACCTGCCAGCGTGGCAGGGGTTCCGCACCCGCGTTTCTCGCTGTCCACAGCGCCAGTACACCATAGCTCAGGGCGATAATTTTGATGCTGCCCCAGAGGCCGAGCAGATCGAGCAGAAAGAAGCCGGCCAATACCGGCCCGGCGCTGCTGCCCAGGGAGTTGAACAACACCAGGTGCCCGACAAAGCGCCCGGCTGCCGACTGTCCCGCGCGCGCTGCTTTCAGCAAAAAGGGAAAGACGGCGCCGATGACCGCAGTCGGCGGGAAGACGACCAGCGCTGCGAGATAAAAGACGTTTTGCAGATATTCAGGCCATGTGGCACGAGCGGCGACATAGCCCAGGCCACCGGTGAGAAAATCGAACATGAGCGGCGACAGGCCGACGAGCAGTCCGCCGGCGGTGAGCAGGGTTATCAGCACCGGAATGGCGGGCAATGATGTTCGCGCCAGTACGTGGGAGAGCAGCCCGCCTGCGCCAAGGGCGATGAGAAAAGTGACCAGAATGGCTGAAAAGGAGTACACCGAGTTCTGCAGCACCTGCGCAAACATGCGCGTCCACAGGATTTCTGCGGACAAGGCCAGAAGTCCGGTGGTGAACGCAAGAGTGATCATCAGTGATCGCGGGATAGAGGGGCGGCTGCTGGTATTCCGGGTGCGCTGTGCTTTGTGCTCCGGCACGGGTGTGCTGAAAAAATCCAGCACCACGGCTGCGATACCGACTCCGGCGGCGAGCATGACTGCAACGCTGTAAGTTGCGCTGACGCCGTAGCTCGACAGCAGGAAAAAGCCGGTGGCCAACGCCCCTGTGGCGGCGCCGAGGGTATTGAGGGAATAGAGCAGGGTGCCGCGCCGTGCCAGTTGCTGCGGTCCGTCATCGATGTAGTGCGCCAGCACGGGAAAGGTGCCCCCCATTAGGATAGTCGGCAGGAGCAGGAGTGAAGCGCTGAAGATGAATTTCGCTACGGTCATCAGGCCGGTGTTGCCACCGAGCAGGCTCGTCACGCTCTGGTAGTGTTCAGTATAAAACTCCATGCCCGGAATCAGCAGCAACGCTGTCAGGGCAACGCCCAGTTCCATCAGCCCATAAATTCGCAGCGGCGAGCGCAGGCGCTCCACGGCATTACCCCAGAACCAGCCGCCAATAGACAGGCCGAGGAAAAATGCTGCCAGCGTGGCGGCAGTGGCATAGACTGCGTTGCCGAAAACCAGACCGAGACGGTACATCCAGACGACCTGAAAGATGAGCCCGGTGGTTCCGGAGAGAAAAAATAAAATCGACAAAAGGGTGGTGTGTAGTGTTTTACTCGGAGTTGAAGCGCTGGCTTCATGGCGTGATGATGGCATAAGAAGTCGGAAGTTGATGGAGGTGAATGGTTAATTCAGACTGATCTGAACGATTAGTCCCAAAACAATAAAGATTTTGTTGTACCGCGACCTTCATGTCGCGAAGTGCGATGCATCTCGTTATCCAGGCAGCTTTGGGAGTGCTGGCAGTGACGCGACATAAATGTCGCGATACGCTTGGTGCCAGTTGTACCGCGACATTCGTGTCGCGAAGTACGATACATCTCGTTATCCAGGCAGCTTTGGGAGTGCTGGCAGTGACGCGACATAAATGTCGCGATACGCTTGGTGCCAGTTGTACCGCGACATTCGTGTCGCGAAGTACGATACATCTCGTT
>DRLW01000616.1 GCA_011375275.1 Bacteroidota bacterium | reverse complement strand
GCTGAAGCGCGCACTACGAACATCTCCTCTCGTCACGCCCTCCGGCGGCAGCGCACAATTGGATTGGGGGAGGGGTTCATTGTAGAGGCGACTATACCGCGCGACATAAATGTCGCGGTACACCGCTCCGGCGGTGGGACGCAAGCGGAACGAGACACCGCCTTCCACAAAAGTCCGCATCCATCGGGAAAATTCCAGCACGATGCAAAATTCGCGACATGCCGGGCGCGCTGAAGCGCGCACTACGAACATAGCTATCCCCCCTGCGCCGGGTCATCCATTTAACTCAGCACAGCAGCACCTTTTCAGCCAGTCCGCCAGGGCACAGTACGTGCCCGCACCAGAGCTGTCATTCCGGTTTCCGCGCAGCGGAAGACCGGAATCTCCCAGACTCAGGCACGTGCCAGAAAAGATGAGATTCCGGCACGGCGCTTCGCCTGGCCGGAATGACACATGCCGGTATCTGAGCCGGGCCCGGTTGGCTGAGTTAACTGGATACCCTGCCCCCCACCACAGACAGCGCTGGTGAATACCCGCTTGCATTCTATCGAGGAGTTTGCCATATTCTGCACCGCTTTGCGTTACTCACGGAACAGACGCGTGCCATTCGCAAAAAACCTTCACCCGCTTTTTGGGATTTCAGATGCAAAAACTCTTTTTCCCTGCCGTTCTCATCCTCGCGCTGCTCCCGGGATGCACGAAAAAAATCGACAAAGACGAACCGCTGCGCAATCCGGAATTCGTCCGCATTTACGCTGAGGCCGCCCTACTGAAGCAGGATCCTGACAGTCTGCGCGCACGCCAGCGCATCGATTCGCTGCTGCTCGCCCATGACATGGATTCGACCAAACTGGCGGAAGAAATCGCTTATCTGCGTGAAAAGCCACAGCGATGGAAGAAATTCTATCAGCAAGTGGTGAGAATTCTCGACACAAAAAGGAAGGAAGCGCGCAAGCGCAGACAGGCGGAGCGGGACAGCAGCGCGGCAGGCAAGAAATGACGGCACGCCGGAAACGGGCGGGCAAAACTCCTGTCCACGCCTCCGGCGCTGCCGCTGAGAACGGTGAAAAGCCACGGCATGAACCTGCCGCAGCCATTCACCCGGCCATCAGTGCCATTTTTTCTCGCCCGCCCGGATAGCGACTTCGAGGGTGTTTTCCGCCGGCGGCACGGGGCAAATATACTCAGGCCGGCCATAGGCACAACTGGGATTATAGGCCATGTTAAAGTCCAGAGTATAGACGTTCGAGTCCGCCTGTTCCTGCACGTCGAGATAGCGCCCGCCGGCATAGGACTCCTCGCCGCTGGTACTGTCGCGGAAAGGGATGAACAGCAGCGAGTCGTTCGAACTGTTGATGAATTTGTACGCGTACAAACGCTGAACTTTGTTGTCCACGATAAACGTGAAATATCCGTAACGGAGTACCTTGCGCGGTGACCCGTCACTGGTGAGCATATCCATAGGCTCCGGGGTTTCCAGCTTTTTCAGCGTCACCTTCAGGCGCAGGGCAGGATTGACGGGGAAGTAAGGTAAGCCTGCAAAATTCTCCTTGTCCTTTTCCAGCAGCGGAGACTTCTCCGAAGTACGAAATTTCTCATTTTTCATCGCCCGCCATTCATCGACCTGAGCGAGGTAAGCATCGCGATCAGTATCCATCGGCGTTTTTTCTTCGGAACAGGCGACGAGGATGAGCAGTGTCATACCGCATACGAGCAAAAAACTGGTCTTTTTTTTCATTTTGATCTTCTTGTTTTTACGTGTTTTAAGTGATACGAAATACTTCTCTACAACAACCGTTAATCCCCTTGCTTTTGCGAAAAAAAAGATTAACTTGCCTTCGATTTATCCCGCGATTTCGTAACCTGAAAAATTCGTACATTTTTCCAAAAGAACGATTCGCTCTTCTTTTGATTTGCGGTTACCATAACGCCCGCGTAACGGTTCAGCCGTTAGCGCTGGCATGCCTGATAAACAGAACAGGTTTTTAACATATTCCCGGCTGGCAGAGCCTTTTTGTACAGAGCGATGAGGGGCAAAAACACGCGCTTGCCCGGACGGCCGGGTACGAACTCATTCGAAACCGGACAGAAAAGATGAAAATCGGAATAGCCAAAGAAAAAGCCATCGAAGAAAAACGCGTTTCCATCACGCCTGCCGGCGTCTATGCTCTGGTTCGTGCCGGACACGAGGTTCATGTCGAGGAAGGCGCCGGCATCGCCAGCGGTTTCAGCGACGAGTCCTACTTTGTCGTCGGTGCCAAGCACGCGGAATCGCCGGATGAATTATACAAAAATGTTGATGTGATCGTCAAGGTTTTACCGCCGGACGACACCGAAGCGCAACTATCCCGCCCCGAACAGATCATCGTTTCGTTCAACCAGCTCTCCATGCGCACCCGCGCCAGCGTGACCCATTTTATCAAGAAAAAAGTGTACAGCTTCGGCTCAGAGCTGATCCCGGCTGCAGACGGCTCCTATCCCGTGCTCGTGGCCATGAGCGAAATTGCCGGGCGCATGCTGCCGCAAATCGCCGGACGCTACCTCGAGAGCACGCAGGGCGGGCGTGGAATCGTGCTCGGCGGCGGGCCGGGAGTGCCACCGGCATCTGTGGTCATCCTCGGCGGCGGCGCAGTGGGCCGCAGCGCAGCACGCGCCTTTCTCGGCCTCGGATGCCAGGTCTATGTGCTCGACCGCGATGTCTCGGCCCTGCGCGAAATCGACAGAATGTTCGGCCAAAAGGTCATCACCATGATGGCCTCGCCCTTTGATGTGGAAAAAGCCGTGCGCTTTGCCGACGTGCTCATCGGTGCTATCCATGTTTCCGGCCGGCGCACGCAGCGCATCGTTACCAGAGACGTGGTCATGCAGATGAAAGAAGGCGCGGTGATCATCGATCTCTCCATCGACCAGGGCGGCTGCGTCGAAACCGCGCGCGCCACCACCCTCAGCGATCCGGTCTATACCGAGCACGGCGTCATCCACTACTGCGTGCCCAACATTCTCTCCAGCGTGCCGCGAACCGCATCGCACGCTCTCAACCACGTGCTGCTCGAGCTGATCACCGACATCGCCGAGTCGGGCGTGGACGAGGCCATGCGCCGCAAACAGCACTACCAGCAGGGCTTGCTGACCTACAACGGTGTCTGCACCCACCCGGGACTCGCCAACATGCTCGGTATCGAGAGCGTGGTACCGGCAACGCTGATCGTGCCGCATTCCAATAATTGAACCAGCCAAAACCGCAACGCCATTTCAGGAGGAAAGCCATGCACAATACCCTGACCATCGACCAGATCGATTTTTCCGGCAAAACCGTGCTCATGCGCGTCGATTTCAACGTGCCCCTGCAGGACGGCGCTGTCAGCGATGATACCCGCATCCGCCGCGCTCTGCCCTCGATCGAAAAGATCACGTCCGCAGGCGGCCGGCTGGTACTGATGTCCCACCTCGGCAGGCCAAAAGGCCAGCGCCAGGAAAAATTTTCCCTGAAACCCGCTGCTGAACGGCTCAGCGAACTGGCCGGCAAGACCGTGCCCCTGGCACCGGACTGTGTTGGCGAAGAGACGGAAAAGATGGTCGCAGCGTTGCAGAACGGCGATATCCTGCTGCTGGAAAATCTGCGTTTTCATGCCGGGGAAACAGCCAACGACCCGGAATTTTCCAGAGCACTGGCTGCGCACGGCGAAATTTACGTCAACGATGCCTTTGGAGCCGCGCACCGGGCACATGCCAGCACCGTGGGCGTGACGCACTACATCAGCACCTGCGCTGCCGGCTATCTCATGGCCGCGGAACTGCAGGCGCTGGGCAAACTGATCGGCGAGGCGGAAAAGCCCTACATCGCCATACTCGGCGGCGCCAAGATTTCCGATAAAATCGAGGTCATCCGCAACCTGCTGCCGCGCGTGACGCACATCCTCATCGGTGGAGCCATGGCCTATACCCTGCTGCGCAGCAAGGGTGTCGATGTCGGCAGCTCGCTGGTGGAGGAAGAAAAACTCGACGTCGCAGCCGAAGCGCTGAAATCAGCGGCAGAGCAGGGCGTCTCCCTGCTGGTGCCTGAGGATCACATCATCGCAGACGCTGTCAGCGCCGATGCCGGCAGGGCTACCGAAGACGCGAACATCCCTGCGGGCATGCTGGGTCTGGACATCGGGCCGAAAACCATCAGCACGTACAGCAAACTGGTCGCGCAGGCGCGCACGATTTTCTGGAACGGCCCGATGGGGGTTTTCGAAAACCCGGCTTTTGCCAAAGGCTCGCTGGAAATCGCCCGCGCCGTGGCCGGGGCAACGGATGACGGTGCCTTCAGTGTGGTCGGCGGCGGCGACTCGGTTTCTGCGTTGAAAAAGTCCGGCATGACCGATCGCATTTCACACGTATCCACCGGCGGCGGCGCCTCGCTGGAGTTCATGTCCGGCAAAGAGCTGCCGGGCGTGGCGGCGTTGCAGGGAAAGAAGTGAGGACGATCCTCTCGTCATACCGCTCCTCTTCATCTCATCTCGTCACACCGCTCCTGCGGTGTGACGCACCGGCTGCCCCGCTTCCGCAGGGCATGCCACATGCGAAACGAAATACCGCCTGCGTCGCTAGTACGCTCCTATACCGATGGGTATTCCGGGACTCCGGAAAAATGAGCGACTTTCCGGGCGCGATGAATCGCGCACTACGAACGGGGCGGCGCCCCGGTTTGACGCACCGGCTGCCCCGCTTCAGCGGGGCATGCCACGAGCGAAACGAGACACCGCCTGCGTCGCTAGTACGCTCCTATACCGGGAGATTCCGGGACGCCGGCAAAATGAGCGACTTTCAGGGCGCGATAAATCGCGCACTACGAACGGGCCTCTCGTCACACTGCTCCTGCGGTGTGACGCTCCGGTTTTTGACTTTACTGGATAAGAATCGAAGGATGTGCACAACCAATCAGAATCACCAAAAGACGATCATGACTATCACAGGCTGAACATGCAAAAAATACCTTTCCTCGACCTCCCGGCACAGCACGCCCCGCTGCGTGCGGAGCTGGATGCTGCCATACAAAAAGTCATCGACAAATGCGATTTTATCGGCGG
>DRLW01000615.1 GCA_011375275.1 Bacteroidota bacterium | reverse complement strand
GGCCTGTATCTGCCGCAGACGGTTTTGGAAAAAGAGCAGGTGCGCGCAGGGCGCGTGGTCGCTGTCGGGCCGGGCATCCCTCTGCCTGATCCCGGTTCCTCCTTTGATGAGCCATGGAAGGCATCGAGCCACGAAGACCTGCGTTTTCTGCCCATGCAGGTTGAAGAAGGCGACTACGCCCTCTATCTCAAAAAGGCTGCCGTCGAAATTCGCTGGGAAGATAAAACATACCAACTCATCCCCCAGTCTGCGATACTCGTCGTCATTCGCGACAGCGAAGACGATCTGGACGATTCACCCCTGCATTTTTGATCCACTTTATCCCTGAGCACGGTGCCCGGCGTTTTTCTCCCGCACTATGCACGCAATAGCACAGCGCCGCGCTCAGCCCGGATATCAACTTTTCAGATCATCGACAAACAGGAGGTCAAATGCTCTACGGCACGGTCAAACTCTGGAATGAGGAAAAAAATTTTGGTTTTATCGAGGGCGATGATGATGTGGATTACTTCGTCCAACGTGGGGACCTGACGCCGACGGTGCCCGGGAAACGCCTGCGAACCGGCCAGCGTGTCGGTTTTGATGTGCGCAGCGATATGAAGGGCGACCGGGCTGTGAACGTCCGGCTGGTGAAGCAATAAACCTCGCTCACCGCCCGATCGCCTGCACTCCGTTTGTCCCGTTTTTTTCAGCAATCAACGCGTCAGGCACGGAAAGCAGGGAGAGCTGAAAACTCTGTTACCCGACTATTTTCCGGTGCCGCTTTCGTGCAGCAACTCCTTGATCGATCCGACCGCACCGAGCACTCCCGTGGCCTCATAAGGCATGAAAACCACTTTCGACTGGCCGGACTGCACCATCTCTTTCAGCGCATCGATGTATTTGATCGAGACCAGATACTGTGTCGGATCTGCTTGTGATTCTTTCAGCGCTTCAGCGACGCGGAACAGCGCTTCCCGTTCTGCCTGGGCAACGCGTTCGATGGCCTGTGCCTCGCCGTCTGCACGCAGCACTGCTGCCTGCTGCTGCCCTTCGGCTTCCTTGATCGCCGCCTCGCGCAGGCCCTCAGCCTGCAGAATGCGCGCTTTCTTTTCCCCTTCTGCTTCGAGAATCGTCGCGCGGCGATCGCGCTCAGCCTTCATCTGTTTTTCCATGGCAACCCGGACATCCTCCGGCGGGCTGATATCCTGCAACTCGACCCGGTTGACTTTCACGCCCCATTTGTCGGTTGCAGTATCGAGGATCGTGCGCAGCTTCTGGTTGATCGTGTCGCGGCTGACCAGAGTTTCGTCCAGAGTCAGCTCACCGATGACATTTCTCAGCGTCGTCTGCGTCAGCTTTTCGATAGCGTCGGGCAGGTTGGATATTTCATACACGGCCTTGACCGGGTCGGTGATCTGAAAGTACAATAACGCGTTGATCTCGATGCCGACATTATCTTTGGTGATCACATTCTGGCGCGGAAAATCATACACGGTTTCGCGCAGATCGATGCGGTCAACTTCTTTCTGAATGATGATATTCTGGTTGGATACATCGGTTTTGATATAGCGCCAGATGATCTTCCGGCGGGTATCGATAAACGGCCAGATGATATTGATCCCGCTCTGCAGCGTAGTGTGGTAACGGCCCAGACGCTCGACGATGACCACCTCCGCCTGCTTGACGATAACCAGCCCCTTGACCGCCAGAAGCAGCACAAGGACGGCAAATGCGAGAACGATGACAAAGAAGGATTCCATGATACCTCCTGTTGGTTCGCTATTCCGGTTTCTTCACTATTTTGTTTATTCACAAATTTGCGCCGCAGGCTAATTCATGAACAAAGCAGGTTAACACGGCATACCGGCCATGCTCGCCAGGGTCATGCTTCCATTCCCTGCACGAGCACCTTGTTTCCGTCGATGCGGACAACCCGGACGCGCTCGCCTTTTTTATAGCTCTGCCCGTCGATGGCGCGCGCAGACCACTCTTCTCCGCCGACCGAAACCAGCCCGCTGTACTCATCCGTTACCTGCAGGACCAGGGCGGTCATGCCGATGAGGCGGTCAATATTCGTCGGTTGAGCGGAATCGTTATCTTCCAGCCAGCGCATGACGATAGGGCGAATAGAGAGGAAAGCGATAAATGTCCCCACGGCAAACCCGGCGACCTGCACGGTGAGGGAAAATCCCAGGCCGGCGGCAAGAGCTGCCAGGACAGCACCGAGTGCAAAACACAGAACCACGAACCCCGGTGTCAGCATCTCGATGATGCCGAATATCACAGCCGTAATAATCCACAAGTGCCAGTTTTCCATCGAAATCATTCCTTAACGTTTTGTTACCACGACCGCACCGGAATCTGAAGCCCGATTCGCTGCGAAAAAATCGGATTAAAACGAGCAAGTAAATGCTGATTCATCAAAAAGGCAAGCAAAAACAGCCTCACGCCGGGTGTTTCGTAGCGGGCTGTGCCGTTTCATTCTGACACAAAACGAGCCGCAGACAGGCCTGTCACCATGAAGAGCCGCAAGGATTCGCCTGTTCCTGCACCGGAAAACCGCATAGCCGAACCCCGGGGCTCCGGGGTGCTTCTCTCCCCAAAAACAGGCACCGCAGCCATGCTGCAGAGGTGTGTGCCCGGTGAGACGGTGAACAGTTCGGAAGAACAAATGTTAACCCGAAGTTTACACAAAAGTTACGACCATAAAAAATGGCATTAATATTGCTAAATCAAACCGGCTTCCAGCCGATGCTCTGGTTAACGTACGCCAACTCGCCCGCGTACGGAGCTTTTGGGCAAAAGTTCGCCATTCAGCCGTTTTTTTCACACCGGTTTATTCGCAAATGCGCCTTTGCGCAGCAAAGACGGGCTCTCCGGCACAATGTGCTGATTGATGAATAATCCGGAGCGACCGCTTGACACAGCTTCACATCGAAAGAAAACGAGGGAAAAATGGATGCAAGCATGACACAGGAGAAACAAACCGCAAATCCCCCAGCCACCGGACCGGCGAAACTGAACCTCACCGGAAAACTGGAAGAGGTTCGCCGCTACTGGAATGATCATATCCACGATCTCGAGCTGGCCAAACACCCCGTGGGCACGCTGGGATTTTTCGAAGACCTGGCAGAATATCGCTTCGACAAACTCCGCTATCTGCCCAAAGTCGTGGACTTTGCTTCCTACAAGGGCAAATCCGTACTCGAAATCGGCTGCGGCGTCGGCATCGATCTGGTGAAATTCGCGGAAAACGGAGCACACGTCACTGGTGTCGATCTCTCGGAAACCGCCATCGACCTGGCACGCAAAAACTTCGCCCACCGCAAGCTCGATGGCAATTTTCTGGTGATGAATGGCGAAGACCTCGACTTCCCCGATGCTTCTTTCGATGTCGTCTATGTGCACGGTGTCTTGCAGTACACAGCCGACCCGCATCAGATGGCGCGGGAAATGTACCGCGTCCTGCGCAAGGGGGGCGAGGCGATAGGAATGGTTTACAACCGGATTTCCTGGCTCAACGCCCTGTCAAAAGTGATGAAAGTCGATCTCGAGCACGAGGACGCTCCTGTACTGGAAAAATACACCATCGGAGAGTTCAGGGATATCCTTTCTCCCTTCGATGAAATCGAAATCATCCCGGAGCGTTTTCCTGTAGCCAGCAGATTGCATAAAGGCTGGAAAGGTGCGCTGTACAACGGCCTTTTTGTGCCGGCTTTCACTATTTTGCCCAAAGCCATCGTCCGCCCGCTCGGGTGGCACATCATGGCCTTTGCCAGAAAAAAATAATCCAGGGACGGATATGAAAAGGAATGTAGCACGACTTGCAGCCCAGCAGTATGACGTCATCATCATCGGTGGCGGGATTTACGGCGCCTGGGCAGCCTGGGATGCCGCCCTGCGCGGCCTCACCGTGGC
>DRLW01000614.1 GCA_011375275.1 Bacteroidota bacterium | reverse complement strand
GAGCCAGCCCGGTATATCGCCATGAGCGGCGCTTTTCAGGCGGTATTTTATGGCCATAATCATCACCACAAAATCGAGCAGATCGGTGAAACTGATTTTATCAACCCCGGTGAAGTCCTGGGCCGGCTCGAACCGCCTCGCTTTATCATCTACGATACGGAAAACAGGAGTACGCAGGTGATCCCTGTCGATGGGCATGGATGATGGGTGAGCGGGCTGTTTCCCGCCCGGCCCCCATGCGTGCCGCAGCGCGTTGCGAATAAATCGGGACAGGAAAAGAGTTGGATAGTGTAGTCGTTCAGACAAAATTCCGTTACGGTAGGTCGCTGCAGGATTTATGAATTTTTCAGGTTCGTTTTCTATCTCGAAATGTTTATATTAGCCTGATTTTTCCCGGACGCATGCTGATCATGAGCAAACCTGTATTGAACGAAAGAACGGCGTCTTGATTTTACCATGTGAAGGCTGAGATGATTTTAGCGTCTGCGAGCGTCTGGATTCTGAAGCGGTGAGGTAGCTAATCTGTGGGGGAGTGAACCGTCAAAAGAGAGTGTGATCATGGCATCTGAAAAACGAGTGATCAGAGCACCGCGTGGCAGCACGCTGCGCTGCAAGGGCTGGATTCAGGAAGCAGCCCTGCGCATGTTGATGAACAATCTCGATCCGGAAGTTGCGGAAAAGCCGGACGAACTGGTGGTTTATGGCGGCTCGGGCAAGGCAGCGAGAAACTGGCAGGCATTTGATGCCATCGTGCGCAGCCTCGAAGACCTCGAAAATGATGAAACTCTGATCGTGCAGAGCGGCAAGCCGGTGGGAATCTTCCGTACCCATGCAGACGCCCCGCGTGTGCTGATCGCTAACTCCAATCTCGTGCCGCACTGGGCCACGGCTGAGTATTTCCGCGATCTCGAAGCGCGTGGTCTGATCATGTTCGGCCAGATGACCGCCGGGAGCTGGATTTACATCGGAACGCAGGGCATATTGCAGGGGACGTATGAAACCTTTGTTGCTGCGGGCAAGAAACATTTCAACGGCGATCTGAAGCATAAGCTGATCGTCAGCGCCGGACTCGGCGGCATGGGCGGAGCTCAGCCACTGGCGGCAACCATGGCCGGTGCAACCTTCCTCGGCATCGAAGTCGATGAACACCGCATCCGCAGGCGTGTTGAGACGAAATATTGCGACTATTATTACGATGATGTCGATGCAGCGTTTGCGCGTGCGCAGCAGGCAAAGGAAAAAGGCGAGGCGATTTCGATCGGTTTGCTCGGCAATGCCGCCGACATTCTGCCGGAAATGCTGCGCCGTGATTTTATCCCGGATATCCTTACAGACCAGACCTCGGCACACGACGAGCTCAACGGCTACGTGCCGCATGGTATGCCGTATGAGCAAGCCCTGGCCCTGCGCAAAAGCGATCCGGATACCTATATCAAGAGAGCCTATGAGTCGATGGTGCAACACGTACAGGCGATGATCGAGCTGCAGAACAGGGGCGCGATCACTTTTGATTATGGCAACAATCTGCGTGGCCAGGCCTACCAGGCTGGTCTGAAAAATGCATTCGCTTTCCCCGGTTTTGTGCCCGAGTATATCCGCCCGCTGTTCTGCGAGGGCAAAGGCCCGTTTCGCTGGGCTGCGCTTTCAGGGGATCCGGAAGATATTTTTAAAACCGATGAGCTGGTGCTGAAGCTTTTTCCTCAGGATGAAGCGTTGGCACGATGGATCAGGATGGCGCAGCAGCGGGTTCAGTTTCAAGGTTTGCCGGCGCGCATCTGCTGGCTGGGCTATGGCGAGCGGGCAAAACTGGGTCTGGAGATCAACAGGCTGGTGCGCGAAGGTACGATCTCAGCGCCGATCGTCATCGGTCGCGATCACCTCGACTGCGGCTCAGTGGCCTCTCCCAACCGTGAGACCGAGAGCATGGCCGATGGCTCCGATGCCATCGCAGACTGGCCGATTCTCAACGCACTGCTCAACGCTGTCAGCGGTGCTTCCTGGGTTTCGGTGCATCACGGTGGCGGTGTGGGCATCGGTTATGCCATCCATGCAGGGCAGGTCATCGTTGCTGATGGTTCTGCTGAGGCAGATGCACGCCTGCAGCGTGTGCTGACCAATGATCCCGGAACCGGTGTCATGCGTCACGTCGATGCAGGGTATGACCGTGCGAAGGAAGTCGCGCGTGAGCGTGGTGTCAAAATTCCGATGTTGGATCACAATGGCTGATAAAACCTGGTCTCTGCTGCTCGACGCCGAGCTGTTTACCCCTATTTCCAGTCCGGGCTTTGCCAGTAGCTGGCAGTCGCGTCTGTTTTCGCCCGGCGCCATGGTCTTTGACGAAAACGGGATCATCGCTGTCGGCGAGCAGGCCGCGATCGAAGAAAAGTGGCCGCGCTCACAGGCTGCTCAGGTTATCAGCGCGGCCGGCCGGTTGGTAACCCCCGGTTTTGTGGATTGCCATACGCACCCGGTTTTTCATAATCTGCGTGCTCACGAATTCACCATGCGTATTCAGGGCGCGACCTATGTGGATATTTCAAAAGCCGGCGGCGGTATCCGCTACTCGGTTCGGGACCTGCAGCAGGCCTCTGAGGAGCAACTGCTGCACGTCCTGCTGCCACGCCTGGACCGTTTCATCGCCAACGGCACGACAACGATCGAAGCCAAAAGTGGCTATGGGCTGTCTGTCGAGGCTGAACTCAAATCGTTGCGTGTGCTGCAGCGGGCGGCAGAGCAGCATCCAGTGGACATCGTTCCGACGTTCCTCGGCGCCCATGAGGTGCCGGATGCATATCGCGGTCGCCGGCAGGCCTATCTCGATCTGGTGATCGAAGAAATGCTGCCGCGGGTCGTCGAGGAAGGGCTGGCCACCTTCATCGATGTTTTTTGCGAAGACCATGTTTTTACGGCGGCTGAGTCGCGTGCCGTGCTGGAGGCCGGGCAGAAGGCCGGGCTGGCCGCAAAAATCCACGCCGATCAGTTGCACGACAACGGCGGTGCAGCAGTGGCCGCGGATGTGGGCGCCGTCTCGGCTGATCATCTAGAACACACGCCGGAGCACATGGACAGCAGGCTGCTGGCCGCTCAGGTTGTGCCTGTGATGCTGCCGGGGGCGGATTTCTTCCTCTCCAGCCCGATTTACGGCCCGGCCCGGCGGATGATCGAAGCCGGGTTGCCTGTTGCGCTGGCTACGGATTTCAATCCCGGCACCTGCATGAGCGAATCCATGCCCATGATGCTGACTCTGGCTGGCCTGCAGATGCGCATGACGCCGGAAGAAACGCTGATCGCGGCAACGCTGCACTCGGCCATGGCCATTTCAGCGCACGATCGTGTCGGTTCGCTCGAGAATGGCAAGCAGGCCGATTTCGTCATCTGGGATGCCCGCTCGCCTGCGGAACTTCCCTACCATTTCGGTGTTCAACTTGTTCAATCGGTCTATAAAAAAGGGCGTCTGGCTTTTCAGGCTTCTGCTGCCCGTCAGAGAACGTGATGGCAGATGTTGCACAGCGATTTTTTCAGGTGTACCCGATCGTGCTTGTTTGGTTTGCTCGGTGAAGCTGTGGCAGCTCCTGTTGCGGGGGGAACAGGGATGACGGT
>DRLW01000613.1 GCA_011375275.1 Bacteroidota bacterium | reverse complement strand
TTCTGCAGCGACTTCCTTCGGGCCGAGGATGAGCATGTAGGGGATTTTACCTGTCTCGGCTTCACGGATTTTGTAGCCTATTTTTTCGCTGCGGCTATCGAGCTCAGCACGAAATCCCATTGACTTCAAACGCCTGGTAACAGCGTCAGCATAATCTGCCTGAGCGTCGGTCAATGGCAAAACTGCAATTTGTACCGGAGACAGCCAGAAAGGAAAACGGCCGCCATGGTGCTCGATGATCTGTGCGATAAAGCGTTCGATCGAACCAAAAATAGCACGGTGGATCATCACGGGCCGGTGGCGCTGGCCATCCGCCCCGACGTACTCGAGTTCAAAACGCTCCGGCATGGAAAAGTCGAGCTGAATCGTACCGAGCTGCCAGGAACGCTTCAGGCTGTCACGAATGTGAAAATCGATTTTCGGACCGTAGAAAGCGCCATCCCCGGGGTTGAGCTCATAGGCTGTGCCGGATTGCTCCAAAGCATCCTTGAGTGCCCCCTCTGCCCTCTCCCATATTTCATCGCTGCCGATGGACTTCTCCGGGCGGGTGGACAGCTCAACACGGAATTCGTTGAACTCAAAGTCGCGATAGACTTCATTGACCAGCCTGATACAGGCCTGAACCTCGTCGAGCATCTGCTCGGGTGTACAGTAGATGTGCGCGTCATCCTGTGTGAACTGGCGCACCCGGAAGAGACCATTGAGAACACCGGAACGTTCATACCGGTGTACATTGCCAAATTCAGCGAAACGCAGGGGCAGGTCCCTGTAGCTGCGCATGGAGTTCCGATAGATAAGACACGCACCGGGGCAGTTCATGGGCTTGACAGCATATTCGCTTTCGTCGATTTCGACGAAATACATGTTTTCTTTGTAGTTATCCCAATGCCCGCTTTTTTTCCACAAACTGTTATTGAGGATAATCGGCGTCTTGACCTCACCGTAACCATAGTCGCGAAGTTTCCCGCGAATATATTTTTCTATCAGATTATAGACGATCATGCCGCGCGGATGCCAGAACACGAATCCCGGCCCCTCAGGCTGAAAACTGAAAAGGTCCAGTTCCTTGCCAAGACGTTTATGGTCGCGCTTTTTGGCTTCTTCCAGCAGGTGCAGAAACTCATCGAGCTGCGCTTTTTTCGGGAAAGAGATGCCGTAAATGCGCTGAAGCATCTTGTTGTTTTCGTTTCCCCTCCAGTAGGCACCTGCAACCGACAACAGTTTGAAGCTCTTGATCATCTTCGTCGTCGGCAGGTGAGGCCCGCGACACAGATCAGTAAAGTCACCCTCGTGGTACAGGCTGGGCCGATCATCATCGAGCTCGCTGAGCAGCTCTAACTTGTACTGATCATTTTGGCGACGGAAAAACTCGATGGCTTCTTCCCTGGACAACTCCTCGCGCTGAAAGCTCATACCCTCTTCGATGATACGGCGCATCTCTTTCTCGATCTTCTCGAGATCCTCCGGCGTGAGCTTCGTATCGATATCTATATCATAATAGAAGCCATTCTCGATAGGTGGCCCCACACCAAACTGCGCCTCCGGAAAAATATTTTTGATGGCATGCGCCATGACATGAGACGTGCTGTGCCAGAAAACTTCCATGCCGGCAGGGTCATCGGTGGTGATGATTTCCAGGGAGCAATCTTTGTTCAGGGGGGTACTTAGATCGACGAGTTTGCCATCAACGCGCGCTACAACAGCCTTCCTGGCCAAGCCATGGCTGATTTCAGCGGCGATCTCTGCAGGGGAAATTCCCTTCGGAAAGGATTTGGTGCTGCCATCCGGGAAGGAGACGTTGACATGCTCTATGTTGGACATTCTCTCTCATCAACTGATTTCTGAAGTAAATTTGGTGGGCGGTACTGGAATTGAACCAGTGACCTCTTGCATGTCAAGCAAGCACTCTAACCATCTGAGCTAACCGCCCATGTTTTTTCAGTCACCATACCCTTGTCGGCGGAAATGATGACGTTTTTCTGTTCAATACGCAAGGTCGCAAAAAATGAGTGCAAATGTAATATCAGGGGAGTAAAAAGTCAAGATTTTTTTATAGATAAGTTATGTATGTTCAGAAGTTTTGCGCTTCTGCCCCAAAAGCCATCTCTCCCGCCGGCTGTGCATCCCTGCCAGGGGCAATTCATAGTTGTTCTGCTTTGGCCTGGTACGTCGAAAATATCCTGTGCCCGCCCCGGAGTTTGCCGCTCGAAGCGACTGGTTTAGCCTGAAAGTGATGCTCGATCGGGCAGGATATCCACTTTTCTCAGTACAGTTGTATTTTTTCATCCAAGCCGCATGAGCACAGCACACAAACCCAGGCCAGAACCCAAACCCACCGGTTCCATCATGGCCGGATTTCAATACACGATCACCAAACTCTGGTTATCCACTTAACTCAGCATTGTTGCATCTTTTCTGCCGGGCCGCCTGACAACAGCACGTACCTGCACCGGGACCGTCATTCCGGTTTCCCCGCAGGGGAAGACCGGAATCTCCCAGACTCGGGCACATGCCAGAAAAGATGAGATCCCGGCACTGCGCTTCGCTTGGCCGGAATGAGCGTGAGCCGAAGTGATGTCAAGCTCAGTCTCAAACGGTGAAAATCCTACCTGTGCGCTGCCGTTAGCGTACAGAAATCGCATCTCGAATCCGCCAATGGCGGAGTACGTAGCCAGGGTCGTT
>DRLW01000612.1 GCA_011375275.1 Bacteroidota bacterium | reverse complement strand
GCCTGACCCAGATACCGACCTCTGTCATTCCGGCCAAGCGCAGCGCAGTGCCGAAATCTCATCTTTTCTGGCATGTGCCTGCGCCTGGGAGATTCCGGTCTTCCCCTGCGGGGAAATCGGAATGACCGTTCGGGGGCGGGTACGTGCTGTTGTCAGGCGGTCTTGTTGCAAAGATGCAATTGTGCTGAGTTAAGTGGATGATCAGAATCATGGGGAGATAAGATGAACCGGTTATTTTGCTGCGTGCTTGGCATGTGTATAGGCAGCTTTTTTCAAGGCCTGAGAGCACAAAATTCCATCGCAGATCATGTCGTTATCAGCGAGGTGCAAATCGCAGGCGGGAGTGCGAAAGATGAATTCGTCGAATTATACAATCCCACGCAGACCAGCATCGACCTCTCTGGCTGGCGGTTGACGGCAAAGACCTCCTCCGGGAGCACGACGAAGAATCTGGTGACCACATTCCCGTCAGTGATGATCAAACCGTACTCTTTTTTGTTGATCGCTCCGGACGAATACGATGGCCCGGTTCCACGGGATGTGGCGTATTCAACTGGCAGCACCATATCGTCGAATAATACCATCATCCTGTACAGCGACAATGGCGTCACGATAGTGGATATGGTCGGCCTTGGGACAGCAACGTTGAAAGAGACGGCAACAGTTGCCAACCCTGTTGCAGACGGCAGTATCGAGCGCAAGGCCTCGGCGTTTTCCGATGCAGCCAGTCTTTCAGCCGGAGGCAGTGAGGAACATGCCGGCAATGGCCAGGATACAGACAACAATGCGGAAGACTTCGTGCAACAACCAGTGTCCAGGCCGCAAAACAGCAGCAGTCAGCCGGAAAACGACCAGCCGATTCCGGTCCAATTGGTGAGTTTTACCGCCAGGTATGAAGATGGTGGTGTTCGGCTGCAATGGAGTACAGCGACAGAGACAGAGAATTATGGTTTTCATGTTTTCAGAAAAGACGATCGTGACAGTGATTTCCGCAGGATAAGTGGACAGATCATCCCGGGAGCGGGAAATTCTTCCCGGATGCGTACGTACGGTTTTTTCGATGAGGACGTCGTGTCCGGCTTCCGCTACATGTACCGCATCGCGGATGTCGATTTTCAGGGCAACATGACCCTGCATGAGCCGGTGACGGTTATAGCTGATGCCGTCGTACCGGCTGCCATGACTTTAGAGCAAAACTATCCCAATCCGTTCGCGGTGGCAGGGAGTCAGGGGCACGCTTCCACAACGACGATCAGGTTTAGCCTCGGTAAGGCCGGCCCGGTTCAACTTGCGGTTTACAGCATCGATGGGCGCCGCATCATCACGCTTGTCGATGAAGAGAAAAGCGCCGGGGACTACCGTGTCGTCTGGAATGGCAGGGATGAAGCCGGTCATGCTGTTTCTTCTGGTATCTACTTGTATATTTTGAAGTTGTCAGGATTTCAGGTCTCGCAAAAAATGTTGGTCATCGAATGATAAAAAAAAGCAGAAATATTTTCCGCAGGAGAGGTGACATGCCAGTACACATATCGCAAACAGAACAGAAACGCTGTTTCATCAGCGTGAAGTTTTGATGTTCTGGGGATAGTTTCTGGGGCTTATCACACTGATACTCATTCGACTTCAAGAATCGGATTCGAGTTTTTCCGGGGTCTCTATCTGCTACCGATATCCATTTTTTGACCACACTCTCAGCCTCCCCTCATAATTTTGGTACTCTGGGGTTTCCCTGTTATTTGTGTATTTGCACTCTTCGCAAAACAGAATAGCTGTAGATTTCTTCGACGGCCTGCAGACGGGATTCTGCTCGCCATGTGTTTTCACAAATTCATACTGTGCATTACGGCACCGGGACAACTGAAAGTCCAGGCACTCAAATAGCCAGATTGTCTCTTGATCCGGTCAGTTGGCACAGGAATTTGTGGATACACAACCCTACAAAATATAGCGATCACACGTTATGACATCGTGTTGATGTGAGTTTGTTTTACCCGGTTGAAACTGTTATTGTCACGATCCAGAATCAGGGATGTTTCTGTTGCAACGCATGGACAGCTGGCTACTGTTGGTTGCTATTCAGGGGATTTTCTATGGTCCATGGTTACAGAAAACGATTTTCGATCGCAGCTGTGGCGTTGTTTATTCTATGCAGTCCGCTCGTATTACTCGAAAATCAGGGGATGTCCGTGACCGCGCCGGAGCAGGCATTCTACTCCCTTTCCGGGGATGGGGTCGAGCTCGTCCGCCTCAGCCCGGGCGACGGCGGCGGTTGGGCATACGAATCAGTTAATTCCATCACTTCAACAAATGGTTCTTTGCTGAAAATACAGGGGCTGGCTACAGATCATTCCACCAGCAGGGTTCTGGCCTTGCGCCAACAGCGTTCGGGAGTGCAGATACTTGAACTCGATATGATGACTGCACGCGCGCGTTCTTTGCTTACTCTTCCGGGCGTCGAACTTCAAAGTTTTGCCATTCATCCTGTTACCGGTGAAATAGCCGGCTATTCCGGCACGCAGCACATGCTCGTGGTAATCGACCCCATGACCGGGATGTTCCGCAGGGTTGAGCTGAAAAGTGAGACGACTTTACTGGACATCACGTTTGAGCATGCACCGCGGCCAGTGCTTTATGCCGTGGCTGCTGATCATGCCCTGTACTCGATCTCCCTGCAAAATGGTGAACTGGGCCGGGTTACAGTGGACGCAAAAGTGCGGGGAGTGCGTGCGCTCGATTTTATCCCGGGAGTTGGTCTCGTGGCATTGGGGGAGCAGTTATATCATCTCGACCTGAGCTCGGGCCGTGTACAGATTCTATCTGGCGAACTGAACTCCGGGCTGCACGAACTGGCTGTTGTCGACAGGCGCCTGCAGCGTAAGACCCGCGTAGGGTATGTGCGCTCACGGGAAACGGAAGCAGGCAATATGCTGGAGTGGATGACCGACGAAGAAGTTCATAATCTCGGTTTCTGGGTCGTGCGCAATGATGCAGTCACGGGGGAGTATAAATTAGTCACACCGCGTCTGATTTATGGCCAGGGGAACAGCAGCCGCCGGCGGTACTATACCTTTGTCGATCGTATGGCAGAACCGGGCAAACAGTACACCTATTTTCTCATCGATGTGACTTTTGATGGCCCGGTGGCACGCTACGGCCCGGTTGTTTCTGAAGCTCCTTTTACTGCTTCAGTAGAGTGAAGGCGTTGAAAAAACATTTGCGGTCCCGGTTTGTCAGCAAAATCATGTTCCATGCAAGATAAATCAGTATAGCTGCAAAAAAAATATCTCAATTCGTTTCCGGGTATCCAGTTTACTCAGCAAACCGGGCCTGACCCGGGTATCGTCATCTGTCATTCCGGCCAAGCGAAGCGCCGTGCCGGAATCTCATCTTTTCGGGCACGTGCCTGAGTCTGGGAGATT
>DRLW01000611.1 GCA_011375275.1 Bacteroidota bacterium | reverse complement strand
CGAACCGTGCGGACAGTACGATCAGCATCATCGATGTGAACAAGCTCGCCGTGAGCCAAACCATCGCTGCAGGCAGCTTCCCCATACGCATCAAATTCACTCCCGACGGCCGGCATGCGCTGGTATCCAACGCCCGTTCGGGCGATGTCTCGGTATATGATGTGGCCAGTCGCAAGGAGTTGCGCAGAATATCCATGCAGGCCACACCGGTGGAGCTGGAAGAAGGCCGCCTGTTCGGCAGCGATTTTGCCGGCAGTCCGGGGCCGGTCGGCGTCCTGATCCCGCCTGATGGCCGGCACGCTTTCATCGCCAATACCAATGCAGACATCATCAGCGTGATCGATCTGGAAAAATGGCAGGTCGTCAACCGCCTGAAAGCCGGCCGCGAACCCGATGGTATGGCCTATACACCGCTCACTCTTCCGGCGCGGTGAGGACCGCTCAAGCATGTGGCGATAACTGAGCGATTCCAGCCGCGCTGGAAGAATAGCGTCCGGAAGAGCGAACATCTCTTTCGCCTGTACCGGAGTGAATGAAATCCGCAGCCGAATGACTCAGAATCCGGAGTTATTTGAAGATCGTATTTTTCCTGCATCTTCCCATTCGGCTGCGGATGGATATTTCTAACATCATCTGCCTCTCTACCCGCAGAGCGATGAGTCCACGCCGCTATGGGCGAGGGCTGTCTCCCATCTCTCTTCTCTCACCATACTGTCATCTTTCATATTGAGTTTGTCAATTAATATTCCCATCTTCTCGGCTGCGGGCCTGGTGATGAGGTGGTCCTCATCACCGGCGGGTTGCCGCGCCGGCGCTGTTCGTATCATTTTTTCCTCAAACAAGACCGATTTCATCCATCAGCGCCGTGTGTGAATTAATCTGGTTCATGGAAGCCATACTCCGAAGCAAAACTTTTCAACCATCCCCTTTGCCTTGCGCTAAGCGCTATGTGATAAAAAAGCGGGGTAAAGCGAAACAGGAGGGACAATGCCCAAAATCGTTGAATGCGTACCAAATTTTTCCGAAGGCAGAGACCTTGCGATCATCAAGCAGATTACTGATGAAATAGAGGCGGTGCAGGGAGTACAACTGCTCGATGTCGATCCCGGCGAGAGCACAAACCGCACAGTGGTGACCTTTATCGGAGCACCGGAGCCGGTAAAAGAAGCTGCCTTCCGGGCAGTGAAAAAGGCTGCCGAACTGATCGATATGCGCCATCACCACGGCGAGCACGCGCGCTTCGGCGCAACGGATGTGCTGCCTTTTGTGCCAGTGGCCGGCGTTACCATGGAAGAGTGCGCTGACTATGCCCGCGAAACCGGTAAACGCATCGGCGAGGAACTGGGGCTCCCCGTCTATCTTTACGAGTACGCTGCCTCCACACCTGAGCGCCAGAACCTGGCGACAGTACGTGCGGGTGAATATGAGGGCCTGGCGAAAAAACTCTCCGACCCTGCCTGGGCGCCCGATTTCGGCCCGGCAGAGTTTAATGCCCGGTCAGGTGCTATCGCAGTGGGAGCACGTGAATTTCTCATCGCTTACAACATCAACCTCAACACCACAGACCGGCGCTATGCCAATGAAATCGCTTATGAACTGCGCGAGCGCGGGCGCTGGAAGCGCGTGGGCAACATTTCTCCCTTTTACTATAAAGGTGATGTCGTATATTTCGAGGAAGGCAAATTCCCGGACGGCAACTCGGATTTTGTCGCCGGCAGTTTCGAGGAGCTGGCCGAATACTACCGCAAGCAGTATGGCGGCGATCTCTACAAGCGTTACGAATCCATCGGGCTGGATGTCAACAACCTCATCGGCAGGCCGGTGTACAAGGATGGCCTGTTCACGCATGTCAAAGCCATCGGCTGGGTGGTCGAGGACTACAACTGTGCGCAGATTTCCATGAACCTGACCAACTTTCGCATCACCTCGCCCCACGCTGTACTGGAAGCGGCGCGCACCCTCGCTGCCGAACGCGGTATCGTCATCACCGGTTCGGAGATCGTCGGGGTCGTGCCTTTTGATGCCATGCTCGAGGCTGGAAAATTTTATCTCAGAAAAATGCAAAAATCCACCGGCATCCCGGTGCGCGATATCATCGAAACAGCGGTTCAGGCCATGGGCCTGCGCGATGTTGCGGAATTCGACATCGACAAAAAAGTCATCGGCATGCCTGAGCAGGATGGCGCGCTTGCCGGAAAAACTGTCAGCGGCTTCGTCGACGAGGTTTCGCGCGATACGCCTGCTCCGGGAGGCGGTTCCATCGCTGCCCTGGCCGGGTCTCTGGGAGCAGCACTGGCCTCGATGGTCGCCAATCTGAGCATCGGCAAAGGTGAATATGATGCCCAGTACGAGGACATCTGTGAGCTGGCTGAACAGGCACAAAAAGTCAAGGATGAGCTGGTGCGGGCCATCGATGCAGACACCGAGGCTTTTAACGAAGTCATCGATGCCATGCGCATGCCCAAAGACACCAAAGAGCAGCAACAGATACGAGCACAGGCGATGCAGGAAGGATACAAATCCGCCGCGCGCGTGCCGTTGCGAACAGCTGAGCTGTGCAAAGAAGCGCTCGAGCTCTGCCTGCGCGCTGCCAGCCTGGGCAACCAGGCCGTGATGAGCGATGCCGGTGTCGGTGCGCTCATGGCTAACGCTGGTGTCAAAGGCGCAATCTATAATGTCCGCATCAATTTGCCGCACACCAAAGACGAGCAGTTTATCGCCGAAATGCGCGCCACTCTGGATGACCTGCTGCGCGAAGCAGACACACTCTGCGATGCTGTGCAAAACGAAGTGGAAGACCATCTCGACTGAGCTACTGCGGCCCAATACGCCACAATAAGGTGAAATGCCGGAAACTGCTGATTCTGATTGTGTTTACCCCTCTGCTTCCTTCGCGCTCTTCGCGCCTTCGCGGTGAAAACAAAAGACATCTGCACTTCAGGCGAAAGCTGAGAGAATGGGATAACCAGACAAACGTGAACAGATAGAAATGAAATATCCACGACAACCTGGTAGCAGATACTGAAAAGTGAATATCTCAATCCATTCAAACAGCTTTGGCGACTGCTTTTTGGGGGCCAAAAAAATGCACTTCAGTTAGACGAACGGAATCATCTGATGGTTTTGTATTCTCATGCCAGAAACGGTGGATACGTTCTGCCTGTTGAGTT
>DRLW01000610.1 GCA_011375275.1 Bacteroidota bacterium | reverse complement strand
TTCTCCGTATCTTCGCCGAACTCCTGACCGTGATACAACATGGGCACACCGGCACTTGTAAACAGCACTGTGGCGCCAAGCCTGGATTTCTGAACAGCCGCGTTGTAGTCGATGTTCGGGTTGGTCTGCGCTTCCCAGATCACGCGCTGCTCATCATGGCTCTCGGTGTAGTTGATGACCTCCGAGGCTGTGGCAAAGCCGTCGCCGTTATAGTGGATTGCCTGCGCGGTGCGATCGAGGTCAGGATAAAAACTGCCTTCAAACTGTCCCTCGCGCAGGTTGGCCTTCATCTGGTCATGAAAGGTATCATGCCATTCAGCATCGGTCTCGGTCTGCTGTACCAGCGCTGTCTCCTGCGGCAGGTGTTCGGCCATATTGTAGATATCCGCCTTGGCGTTGCGGGCAGCCTGTGTAAACGAAGCAACGCCGTTTCCGTTGGTATCCCAGCCGATAAACGCGGTGGCATCATACCGGAAACCATCGACATGATATTCGTTGATCCAGAATTCGACCACGTCACGCGTATAGTCGTGGGTATCCGTACTCCAGTGGTCCATATCCGGGAAACCCCATGGGTTGGTCTGGTCATGAAACCACGGACTGGCGGCAAAATCATTTTCATAGAGCTGATACAACGGCGCGCTGGCATCCATGTGATTGAAAACCATATCGATGATGATGGCGATGCCCAGATTGTGTGCATCGTTGACCAGCGCTTTGAACTGGTCCGGCGTGCCGTAAACAGACTCCACCGCCATGTGAAAAGCGGGATTGTAGCCCCAGCTCTGCCCTCCGGGAAATTCATAGGGTGGCATCAGCTCGATGGCATTGATGCCCAGCTCCGCGAGATAGCTGAGTTTGGCGCGCATCCCCTCAAAATCTCCGGTTTCAGAAAAATCGCCGACATGCGTCTCATAGATCACCCATTTATTGTGCGGAGGCGCAACATAATCGCCATCACTCCAGACAAATGGCGCTGCGCCAACGTCGATGACCGATTTCGCATTCTGATACAGGCCGTTCTCCTGCCCGTCAACAGTCCAATCGACATCCCGGGAATAGGGGTCTGCGAGGGATTTTTTCCCTTCGATCACATACTGATATTTCTGCACACCATTGCCGGTATTGACGGTTTTCCACCACAGGTTCAGCGCATCGTCGTGGTTCATCACCTCTGCGTTCGGGTCCCAGTTGTTCCAGTCTCCCTTAATCGTGACAAAGCTCTTTCCCGGTGCAAACAGGGCAAAAGTCACCGTGCCGTCGCCGTTATCCGTGGCACCGCGTTTGATGCCGGCAGGTGCAGGTTCATGGCTGACAATCGGTTCGTAAGTGATACGCCGCCACGCCATGGTGTAGCGCCCATTCGCTGCCTGCGCACGTGCCTGCAGAAACACCGTGCCGTAATCCGTTCCGGCCGGGTCCCAGGTCGTGGTATAAGGTGGTGTGCTCCCGGAGTGGATCAAAACCGTATCCGCGCGCATTTCCACCGAGGTTTCACCGCTTGCCGTCACAGTTACGGTGATCGGGCCGGTGACGACCGCGCTGTCTGCAGGCTCGGTGAATTCCAGCGTAGCGTCTCCGGGTTGCGGCGTCAAATCCGTGATGATGCGGTAGTCTGTATTGTTGTTATTATCCCAGGTGCCATCATCCCAGCGGATGACAAAATCGATGCTGCGCACGACCTGCCGGGCGTCGGTAAACGGGCCAAGGGTGACGGTAGCGATATTATTGGCGTTCGGGCCATCGAGAGGGGTTTCCACAGCGACATCGTTGGCCGCTACGGTGCCGGCCGGCCAGTAGCCCTGCAGGGGCTGTTGCCAGCCCTCGCCATCGATACCGTTCACCCCCCAGTGCAGCACGCCCCCCTGTGTGGTATTGGTGATCGTGATGGTAACGAATTCATTGGGATTGGGCGTGAGCGGATTCCAGGAGACGCCGGCTCCCATTCCGGGGGAAACGCCACTGTCCGGCAGGCCGTCGCTGTCCTGATCCACGGTGATGACGTAAAAATTATCCAGCAGCGTTGCCCCGAAAACATCGGCCGGGGGTACGGAGGCATTATCCGGTGCGCTATCGTGTGCGCCGGTATCGTCGCCACCGACCATCGTGGCCACGAGCTTCAGAGATGCGCCGGCCGGGACTGCCCCGGCTCCGAGGCCATACAATGTGTTCCAGGGTATGCGCAGCTCGGTTTCCCCGTTGGCTCCGGCAGTGGCAATCTCCACCTGCGCTGTCAGGTCATCGGTCGTCGTACCGTTGAGAATATGATAAAAATTACCGCCCTGTTCGTTCCATTTTCCATACTGAAACTCTGCTGTAAAACCGCTGAACTGGATATTGCGCGGCCAGGCGTCCAGGCCTGAGACATCTGCACTACCGTCCGCTGCGCCGGTGCCGGCGTCGAGATAGAGCACGATACCGTTGTTATTCAAGGAATGGCGGATGGCGAGATAGAGGTTGTCCGCATCCCAGGTGAGATACACATCATCCACCTCATTCCCCTGCCATGGCGAATCCGTGTTGCTGTCATCGAGAATCCACTCATCGCCAGACCAGTCCCCGGATATCGCCCCATCGATCACCGGGCTGGAAAAAGTCGTCGGAAAGACGAGAGTTGCCAGCAGCAACACACCAGCCACAAGACTTCCACCCCTTTTCAGAACGCGCATCGTTTTCTCCCTTCGCTTACATGATTCAAAACGAAAATTTGGTCGTATTTCACCTGCCCGACAAGCCGCCTCCGTTTGGCTTATCCCGATATGTTCACAAAAAAGCAGCCGTACACTTCCCTCTGAAAAATTGTATTTTCCACCCTGCCTGCCCGGCTGGAAAAGCTTCCACGAAAATAAAAAAAATTACCCGCACGCCGTGGTGTACTCGCCCGCGACAGACAACGTCGGGCTGATCTCCAGGTGCAGCGCCGCGAAAGCCTGGCGTAAGCTGGTCTCCACCTCACCCACTGTTGCTCCACGGGCAAAAATAAACCCCGGATAACTCGCACCCTCGGGCAAAGCCACCAGCATATTCATCACTTCAGCTGTTATACTGACTTCGACGATTCCGGGCACCCGGCGTGCCTGGTCAACTCCCTCAATGGACGTCAGAATACCGGTCCCGGGCACGGGAATCATCATCACACCGGCAGGTGAGCAGATCAAATTGCTGGCAGCGACTTTCTCACCCAGCGCGTGACGCTGCACCAGCGCTTCCAGTGAAATCCCCGAGGAAAATTCAAAAATCCGCGAACACAGCCCACCGATCGTGCGCGGTGCGACCTCCAGCAGAACGACGCCACGATCATTTAAACGAGCTTCGGCGTGCACCGGCCCATGGCGCAATCCGAGTACGCGGCAGGCATGCTCCAGCGTTT
>DRLW01000609.1 GCA_011375275.1 Bacteroidota bacterium | reverse complement strand
TGGCGACTGGCTTTATCACGCTTTTGTTTGTGCTCACCCTGTTTGCCGGAACGGCCGTATTTGTTCCGGACACAGCGCAGGCACAATATGCGCCAACACTGGGAGACGGCTTCAAAATGTCGTGGACCCTGGACCCGCGTGATTATCCTGAACTTTTTCCTCGTGGCCCGGCTTTCGGTGCACGTAGTGTACATGTCGGCATGGATTTTGACCGTGATGGCAAGCGCGAAGTTCTTTTTACTACAGACGAGACCCTGGCACCGGGTGGCCCGGATCCGGGTTTTCTGGAAGTGTTTTTGTATGAAAACGATGGCAATGATAACTACACCCATGTCTGGCACTACACCCATCCCGAAGGCAGTAACAGTCTTCCACCTGTAACCTATGCAGATATTGATAATGATGGTAACTGGGAAATTTATTTCGGTGTGCCTACCATCAACAATGATCCGGTCGATGTTTTCATCTTCGAAGCTGATGAAAATGGCGTATTCCCGGACGAGCCAACGCTGACTCTGGTTATCACGGAAGATGGCGCTGCTGATTTTCGTCCTTCAGGTTTTGTAATCGATGATATCGATGGCGATGGAAAAAAAGAGTTGGCTATTCAGTCACGCAAAGGTGGTAACCGCGAGCTCGTCATTTTGTCTCTGGCAACCGAGAGCCTGGATGAATTCGCTTCTTTCAGCGAAGAGTTTCGTGCCGGTGAAGATGTACTCGGCGGCGGTGGTACTTATGATATCGAAGTGACTGATTTTGATGATGATGGCAAGAAAGAAATCTGGTACAATACCTGGGATAACTTCACATTTACCGTGTTCGAGGCTGATTCGGCTGACAGCTATTCGCTGCAGTTGGAGCTCGACGGTATTTTCCCTGAGCGTGATCCCGGCTCCTTCAACAGCCACGATATGTATTTCGTCGATGCTGATGGCGATGATAAACTGGAAGCCTGGTTCCCGATGACCAATGGGGTACTGTATTTTCTCGATGATACAGATGACGTTTCCACGATTACAGCAGACTCCTTTGTCCGCGTCGGCCAGTTCGCCGAGGGCGGTCGTTCCCGCGGCGGCAGCGTCGGTGATATCGACGATGACGGCAAATGGGATATCATCGCGACCCATGGCCGCAACGAAAAAGTTTCGCGTATCGAGTTTTCCGGCATCGGCTCCCCTGCTGATTCTTCAAACTACGAATGGACGATCATCGTCAACAGCGAAGGCGAACCGACCGAACGCTACTATCCTCCGCGTATCGCTCCTGCGGATATGGATGGCGATGGTTTGAAGGAAATCTTCCTGACCAACCTGTACGCTTCCGAAGCCGGCCAGCCGATCATCATCGTTATCGAGTATGATCCTGCATCTGCCAACACTCTGGCTTCCGGTTGGTCTAAAGCCAATACCATCTCATTTGCTGATGTTGACTCTGCCTTTGGTACGGCCACGAATTCGCGTACCGTTATCGGCGGGTTTGACCTCGATCAGGATGAAAAGAAAGAGATCATCATGACGGACTACAGTCGCGGCATGGTGCATGTTTTCGAATATGCTGACGACGGCGTCTTCGAAAAAGTCTGGTCATCTCCTGATGATTCTGAGAATAACCGCCGCCTGGGCAGCAACCCGCGTACAGTACTCGTCGGCGATCTCGACAGCGATGAGAAGATGGAAATCGTCTTCCCGCTGGCATCGGATCCTTCCGGGTGGTATGTTTTCGAATGGGATGGCGTTGTCGGCAGCGATAACTACGGCGATACTTTCTCCTCGATTATCAGCACGGAAATCGATACCTGCTGTGCCGCGGATTTCACCGCGTTCCGCGCTGATCACGAAGGCGCTGCTATTCTCGATATCGATGGCGACGGTGTGACCGAGTTCATCGCCGGTATTCGCCGTAATGCTTCCGGCGGCAAACGGGGTACGCAGATCTCCTATGTCGAAGGTGATATCGAGCACAATGCCGGCGGTAACGGACTGGAAACCTGGAACACCGAGTTCTTCGTCGATCGCGGCGATTACGGTGGTGGTTCGCCTTATCCGCCCGTCCCTGCTGACCTTGACGGCGATGGAACCTTTGAAATCGTCAACCCGACCTGGAATAATTTCAACTTCTATAACATCGATGTCACAGGCGCTGACAGCTACGCCACAGCTGATGTCAATTCCGCGACCAAAAACTTCCAGGCTGATCCTGATCAGCAGGATGATTTTACCATCTTCAGCGGTGGTGCCGGCGATGTTGACGGTGACGGCGATGATGAAGTCTTTTTCCCGAGCTTCAAAGGCCGGGACCTCTGGGTCGTTGATTACAAATCAGGCGATGACGTGCTGGTTATCGATGGCAGCCACGTCGTTCGCGTTGTCGATAATATTGGCCGTTTTCACGCCAGCGTTTTTGATGTCGATCAGGATGGCCGCGCCAATATTTTTGTCGGCTCCGGGTATCCGGCGCTGGTGACCAGCACTGAGCTGGTAGGCAATGATCCCCGCGACCCTGCCGGTTACCGCAGTGAAGTCGTCTATGGCGGCGAGCCGGATATTCGCAGAGATATCGTCGTCGTTGATTCTGCCGGTGTCGTTACGACCACTTCGCACAATATGGCAGCGTTTACCTCCAAAGTTCAGTCGAACTGGAATGGCCAGCCCATCGATTTCGATAATGATGGAAAGTACGAAGTTCTGGTCGGCCTGCAGGCAGCGCAGGATAGCATCCAGACCACGACCTACCGCTGGAATGAAGCGACAGCAACCTGGGATACCACGGTTACCAAGGTTGAAAATCCCAAGCGTTGGGCTGCAGTCCTGCTCGAGTTTGATCCCCAGGGTACCAGCGTCAGCACGCAGGAGCTGACCTTTGTCACCCCGGATGATTATATCCTCGAACAGAACTATCCCAACCCGTTCAACCCGACGACCAACATCCGTTACGTTCTGCCGCTGCAGAAGCGCGTGTCCCTGAAAATCTACAATATCATGGGACAGGTTGTCAAAACTCTGGTCAACGATCAGGTTCAGACCAAGGGTACCTACGAAATCACCTGGGACGGCACCAACGATGCCGGCCTGCGTGTCTCGAGTGGAACCTACATCTACTCTCTTGAATTCGGTAACTTCAAGAAGAGCAAGCGTATGATGCTGGTCAAGTAATTGAGCCCTGTCCTGTGACAGGCAGAGAAATGCAAAGCCCGGAACCACGCAAAACAGGTTCCGGGCTTTTTGTTTTTCAGTGCTTTGGCTCCTGCCGGACTCTATTTGTGTGACCTCTGCAGCGCGCCACTCCTCAGCTTTATCGTGATCCGGCACCTGCTCCACGCTTGCAACAGCACTGCTGAAGACGGGCGTTTTCGGTCATCCCAAAAGCACATCATAAAACATTTCGAAAAAGAATTTGGACAATTCGCAGAATCCGTTATATTACCGCTTTTTCAGACCGGGAAACAGTGTGTTTGGCGGGTACTGTACCCGGGTAAAACGGTCTTTTGCTCGTGGAATATGATCGGGATTTTGTGCAGGCAATGAAAACTTTGGGTGTTGAAGACAATTTTCTCGGCCTGAGTGAAGCAGAGAGCGCGTATAACACAGCCCGGGCTGTGATTCTGCCCCTGCCTTATGAAAAAACAACCTCATACAAGCAGGGCACAGCCGCAGGGCCGCAGGCTATTCTCTCTGCTTCTCAGCAGGTGGAGTTCTATGATGATGAGTTGCGTGCAGAGCCACGCAAAGTGGGAATCGCCACGGTTGCAGCACCGGATTTTACCGGGTTGTCCCATGAAGCTGGCCTGGAAAAAATCGCTGAAGTCGCCGGGCTGCTTTTCGATGACGGTAAATTCGTGGTCAGCCTCGGTGGCGAGCATAGTGTGACGATTCCGCTCGTCAGGGAGGTCGTGCGGCGTCACCCGGATGTGTCTGTATTACAGCTCGATGCTCACAGCGATTTGCGCCGGAGTTACGAAGGATCACCGCTGAACCATGCCTGTGTGATGGCACGTGTTGACGAGCTGTGCGATTTCGTTGCTGTTGGCCTGCGCAGCGGCATAGCCGGAGAGGAAAAGGGGCTGCGGTCGCGTTCGCGGCTGTTTTATGCCTGTGAAATGGTCCGGGACAGCTCATGGCAGCAGAAGGCTCTCGACGCCCTGGGTGAGAAAGTTTATCTGACCCTTGACCTGGATTTTTTCGACCCGGCTATCATGCCTGCGGTGGGCACGCCGGAACCGGGCGGATTTCACTGGTACGAGACGCTGGCCTTTCTGCGCGAGGTTTTCCGGGAAAAGGAGGTCGTGGCCTGCGATGTGGTCGAGCTGATGCCCCAGCCCGGGCAGCACCATGCGGATTTTCTGGCTGCCAAACTGGTGCACCGTTTACTGGGCTACCGTTTCCTGTTATGACAGACGGAAAGGGACGGCTTTTGTACGCTAAAACACACAAAAGCACTTGACAATCGAGAATTATTTGTTTAGATTGTGCGGCTGAAATTTTTACCCCGTTTTTACACGTCTCTGCTGCATGTGGCGCACAGAAAACGGGCAGACTGAAAAATTCACTTTCCGGCACCCGCACAGAGTAATCCTCAAAATTATTCATCGCGTTGCACAAAACTTTTCATAACAGTGGGTTTTTCGGACACAGCCCGGCCACGCTTCACAGGGTGTTGCACGGCACCGGGTATCCAGAAAAATTTCCTTTTGGGTCGTAGTTTAGCTAACTGGCAGAAAATAAATTGATTGTGGCGTGAAAATTTCAAGCTTTTGATTTTTTTCAGGTCAAGGAGGTTGAGTCATTGAAAACATATATACCCAAAGCACACGAAATTGAGCGCAAGTGGTATGTCGTTGATGCGGAAGGGCAAACCCTCGGGCGTCTTGCCAGTCGCATTGCCACTATCCTGCGCGGCAAGCACAAGCCCTATTTTACGCCGCACCTCGATACCGGTGATTTCGTCATCGTGATCAATGCAGAGAAAATCAACGTTACCGGTAAAAAAGCGCAGCAGAAGGTTTACAGCCGCCACACCGGCTATCCCGGTGGTTTGCGCCAGGTCACTTTTGAAGACCTGCGGCGTACTTATCCGCAGCGCATCATCAGCAAAGCGGTCTGGGGTATGCTGCCGCACAACAAGCTGGGCCGGAAACTGCTCAAGAAGTTGAAAGTTTATGGCGGCCCTGAGCATCCCCACGTGGCGCAATCTCCGGAACCATTAGAATTTTAATCTGAAAAATTCATAAAACCGGGAATTGTACAGAATAACGAATCGACTGCACCAAAGTCAGGTAGGCACTCCATCTTGGATGGAATTTTTCAGGTACCCCGACGATCTTAGCGCATAGCGCTGTTTTCTGTATCAATCGGGTTCAATAATCCCAGGGAGTTTAGATGAAAACCAATGTAACCATGGCGACCGGTCGCCGAAAGAATTCCGTTGCGCGTGTGCGCATCATGCCGGGAACCGGCAAAATCATCGTCAATAAGCGCCCGGTACTGGACTATTTCAAGCGCGAAACCCTGCAGATGATCATCGAGCAGCCGCTGGAGATCACGGAAACCAAGGGCAAATTCGATGTTTATGCCAATGTACATGGCGGTGGGCTGACCGGCCAGGCCGGGGCCATGCGCATGGGGATTGCCCGCGCTCTGCAGCTCGATAACGCGGAACTGCGTCCTGTGCTCAAGGCTGCAGGCTTCCTGACCCGCGATTCGCGCATGACCGAGCGGAAAAAATACGGCCAGAAAAAAGCCCGCAAAAGATTCCAGTTTTCCAAGCGTTAATCAGATATGCGATTTTCCCCTGAAAACCCGTTCCACCGGTGTGGAATGGGTTTTTTGCAGTAAAACAGGGGTGTTTTACAAATAAAACCATCACACACATCGTCACCCGCAGTCCGGGTGCATCGGCTTTGCCGGTGATGTGACTGCAGCACACGGCGACGATGGCGGTAAAACCCAGAGGAGTCATACCATGAAAGATGTTACGCTCAATGAGTTGCTGAGCGCAGGTGCGCATTTCGGCCACCTGACCCGCCGTTGGAATCCCAAAATGCGAAAATATATCTTCGTCGAACGCAACGGGATTCATATCATCGATCTTAAAAAATCCCTTGAACTGCTCAAGCAGGCTCGCCAGGCAGTCATCGATATCGTCAGCAATGGTGACGCGATTCTTTTCGTCGGTACCAAAAAGCAGGCGCGTGACATCATCCGCGCTGAGGCAGAACGCTGCGGTATGTTTTTCGTCAACGAGCGCTGGCTCGGTGGCACGCTGACCAATTTCAGCACCATCAAAAAGAGCATCAAGTACATGAAGTCTCTTGAAAAGATGGCGACGGACGGCACCTATGACCGGCTGACGAAAAAAGAAATTCTGATGCGCGAAAAAAAGCTCGCCAAGCTGGAAAAGGTACTGGGCGGTATTCGTGACATGAACCGCCTGCCGGGCGCGCTGTTCATCGTCGATACGCGCAAAGAGCATATTGCCATCGCAGAAGCCAAGCGGCTGGGGATTCCGGTCATCGGTATGGTCGATACCAACGCCGATCCTGATCCCATCGATTTTCCTATTCCCAGCAATGATGATGCGTTCAAGGCCATTGCCCTGATCACACGAGTGATCGCTGATGCTGCCATCGAAGCCAAAAATATTAAAGGCAAAGAGGACGCCAAGGCACAGGAAGCCGAGCAGGCAGCAGCCAAAGAACAGGAAACCGTTGCCCAGGAAGAAGCCGAAGCCGCGAAATAAGCTTTGGACACCGACTTATTCTGAATAAGCGCAGCGCAGGAAAAGTCGGTGTCCTGAAAAATTTTTGTTCGAAAAAGCGCTTTTCTGTCATTCCCTTACCCGGAATGGTAAAATTGTCTTTTGCGACGGTATGAATTTTTCAGGCCATGAGCCCTGTATCTGTTCCCGACATATCCGTG
>DRLW01000608.1 GCA_011375275.1 Bacteroidota bacterium | reverse complement strand
GGGTTGAAGAAAATAGTCAGCAGCATCGAGGAGATAGCGACCGGGATGAGATATTCTGACCAGAAAAAGTTATTGACAAAATGCGCAATGAAGATGACCAGCAACATACTGATCAGAATCATCAGCAGCTTTTTGAAATCACGAAAAATGCCCGGCGCTGCAATGATGAGATAAAAGAGGATGAAAGACAGGCTCATGGAGATGAGGATGATTTTACCGATCAGCGGCCGGACGAGAAAAAGCTTGTTGCGCGAGCCCTCTCGCACAGCCTTGGCCTCAGCCAGAGATTTCAGCTTGCGGATATGTTCGCTGGTTATGCGCTCGTTGCTGCCGATGATCTTTTCATTTTCCAGCACCGTCCCCTTGGCTCGCGGCACACGCAAAATCGCCTGCCTGATCTTTTCGCTGGTCTTGACTTCATCATAAAAAATATTCGGTGTTATCAGCGTGGTCAGGATATCATAACCAGCATGTATGGCATTATCCCCGACGAGATTATTGCGTATTTTTTTAACGATGGCATCGCTGATGGTTTCGATGTTGTGATACCGGGAGATATCTTCAACGGTCATCTCGTTACCGCTGTGCACAGCAATCTGGGCCGGGTCGTTTGGCAGATCATCGGGCGCGACATTCAGCACGCCGAAGGAGTACAAATCCTTGGCAATGGTAACCAGCTTTTCCTTGAATTCCTTAAAACTGACCTGTGTGGTATCGCTTTGCTGAGAATTTTCATCCCTGTCCTTAAAGGCCATATAAAAATGGGTCATTTCATCAGAAATGGGGATCCCGGCAGACACCAGCAGCTCATTGATGACCGTGCCGCGTACGCTGTCCGGTGCGTTGGAAAAAATAGCTGTTTCCAGACTTTCGAGCAATCTGACCAGTTTTTTTTCCTGCTTCCTGGCGATGGTATCCACGCGTACGAAAATAGGTGAGACCGACTTCCGCGCTTCCTCGACATCACGCTCATACTCTTCCTTGGATTTATCGATAGAAAAAGTAAAGGGGGCAACGATCTGATCACCGACGTAAACTTCCCCCTCCTTCAGATTGGAAAACTCATATGATTTCCCGCGCGGAAACATCATCAGGACGATGAGCACGAAAAGGGTTAATGCAGCAGCATGTGCCCAGTAACCTTCGCTGTTCTTACCGTATTTGCTGAAAAAACTGCTGCTGCGCTGCAAGAGCATCGTCACTGTTGAGCTGCCTTTTGGATCAGCCATGTTCTTTTGCCTGCTTTGGTTGTTTTATCCTGCTGTAATCATGAAAGTGTCCGCTGGACACGGGTGCAGTTTCACCCCGACCTCTTCAAAAAATAGCGCTGTGCGCGATACATGCGGGGAAACAGAGACTTTTATCCCCTGCATGATAAAGCAGTGATAAGAGACGCCGGTTCAATAGGTACGATTTCAGTGTTTACGAATTTTTCTGGGTATAGGAATCATACGCCTTGATGATGTCACGCACCAGGCGATGCCGTACGACATCCTGATCATTCAAATAGACAAAGGCAACGCCGGGAACATTCTGCAGGACTTCCTGTACCTGAACCAGCCCTGATTCCGTGCCATCGACGAGATCGATCTGGGTTACATCTCCGGTCACGATCGCCTTGGCATTGATGCCGATGCGGGTCAGAAGCATTTTCATCTGCCCGATGCTGGTGTTTTGTGCTTCATCGAGAATGAGAAACGCGTCGTTCAGCGTCCGCCCGCGCATATAGGCCAGGGGCACGACCTCGATGGTTTTATTGGCCAGATAGCGTTGCAGCTTTTCAGCCGGGATCATGTCTGCAAGAGCATCGTAGAGCGGGCGCAAGTAAGGATCCACTTTTTCCAGCAGATCCCCGGGAAGAAAACCGAGGCTCTCGCCTGCTTCCACCGCGGGCCGGGTCAGAATAATTCGCGAGACACGCTTATCACGCAGGTGGGCTACCGCCAGTGCGACAGCGAGGTAGGTTTTCCCCGTGCCGGCCGGGCCGATGGCAAAGACGAGATCGTTATCCTGCACTGCTGAACAGTATTTCGCCTGCGCCGCAGTCTTCGGTTTGATGCTCCTGTCTTTGGTATAGAGAATCGCACTCCAGTCCTGCTCATCGCCATTGCGTGCGGACGGTTCAGCGGCGCCGGCCTGTGCAGGCTTGCGCACGACAGAAATAACCGTCTGCACATCCTCAGGCAAAATCTGCTTGTTTCTGTTATAGATAAAAATGAGTTCTGTGATCAGGCGTTCGATTTCATCGGCTTCCTGCTGATCGCCTCGCACCAGGACTTTATTGCCTCGCACGGTAATCGTTGCGGAAAATGCCGCCTCGATTTTTTTGATATTTCGGTCACCCGGGCCGAGAAATATCGCCTGATCGACTCCACTGATATCGATTTGACGTTCGATAACTTCCTTCTGCAATTCTTGCTCTCCAAAAAAAAAGCTCTTGATCAGCAGATGTTTCTGCTGAAGAGCTCGTCACGTATCATCTTGACTCTGAATCTATGACAAAAAGCTGATAATCGGAAAACGCCATGGATTTGTATGACCAAAATTTCTGTGCAGTGTCCCGAAGCGCCGCGCGCCCTGGTTCATCCGATTATTCGCGAATTAACACGTCATGTATCTGATTAGCCATTTACTCAGCGTGGTTGCATTTTTCAACCAGTCCGTGTGAAACAGCACGTGCCTACCCCAGAACTGTCATTCCGGTTTCCCCGCAGGGGAAGACCGGAATCTCCCAGACTCAGGCACGTGACCGAAAAGATGAGATTCCAGCACGGCGCTGCGCCT
>DRLW01000607.1 GCA_011375275.1 Bacteroidota bacterium | reverse complement strand
GTGTTGGGTCGTACCGCGACATTTATGTCGCGTCTCTGCCCGGTGCACCGGGGTATGCAGAATAACGCAAAGTATCCTGCTTCGCGACATGAATGTCGCATTACTCTTGGCACCATCTCGTACTGCGACATTTATGTCGCGTCTCTGCCCGGTGCACTGGAGCATGCTGAATAACGCAAAGTATCGTACAGCACGACATGAATGTCGCGGTACCCTTGGCACCCTCTCGTACCGCGACATTTATGTTGCGTCTCTGCCTTGTGCACTGGGGCATGCTGAATAACGCAAAGTATCGTACCGCGCGACATGAATGCCGCGTTACCCTTGGCACCCTCTCGGTACCGCGACATTTATGTCGCGTCTCTGCCCGGTGCACCGGAGCAGGCTGAATAACGCAAAGTATCATACCGCGCGACATGAATGTCGCGGTACCCTTGGCACCCCCTCGTACCGCGACATTTATGTCGCGTCTCTGCCTTGTGCACCGGGGTATGCAGAATAACACAAAGTATCCTGCTTCGCGACATGAATGTCGCGGTACGCTTGGCACCCCCGTACGCGGCCTGCTGGATGCCCGTATTGAAAATGATCATCCGGCAGTCTCCTCAACCTGCTCCTCGATAGCCTTGATGGAAGCGGCGATCGGATTTTCGAAATCAAAGCCGAAATAAAGTGGGTCTTCCCCGATCACGGCTGCGGAAAAGATATAAAAAACATAGTCTTTTGTCTGCTCCGGCAGGTTGTAGTTGCTCATGACATTCCAGAAGTTTCGTTGCCGCGGGTTTTCGTCCAGCCCGGCGAGAATTTGGCGGACACGGGTGTCGCCATAGTTATAAGATGCCAGCACCAGCAGGCCGGAAGCCTGGGCGATATTGCTGTAGATATAGTGCAGATAGTCTGCTGCAGCACGCGTGGATTTGGTGAAATTGTGGCGCTCATCGCGGGGGTCCGGCTTGCGTACCTGGGCCAACGGCCCGATCCGCAGTCCATACTGCAACGCAGTCTCGGGCATAAACTGCCACATGCCTTTGGCAATCCCGAAGCGGGTTCGTGGGCCGACACGCAGGGTGTCGAAGTCACTCTCTTGCAGAGCGACATAATAGAACTGCGGCGGCAAGTTATCGTCGAGCATTTCTTTGACGATATACGGTGCATATCCGGCTTTGACCGAACGTTGGATCGAGGTTTCCAAACGCGATGATGACTGCCATTTGCGGATATACTGTTTCACCATCTCATTAAATCCGGGCGGAATATTGAGCTCGCACTCGCCAAAGGTGCGTGCCATGCGCAGGATCAACTGGTCCTCATAGCTGAAACTGGTCTGCAGGGGTTGCAGCTCACCGAGGTATCGGGTATAGCTGGCGCGCAGTTCGCCCAGGCGTTCGCGCCTGTCGCCGGCATCGATGCCCAGTTCTTCGAGCTGAGCGATCTGCACCTCGAGCTCTTTCATAGCATAAAAAATATCTTCGGCGACTTTTTTCATTTCCCGGAGCTGCTGTGTTTGATAGCTGACCAGAAAAATCGCGATGAGTGTGAAGGTGACAGCAGTAGCCAGCAACCAGTAAAATCTTTTTTTGGCGCGCGCTTCAAGGCGAAACAGCGCTTTTTTCACAGTCTCGCGCTCACGCGCCAGCTCATCGGCAACCTTTTCTGAAGCAGCGCTGACCATGCGTCCTTCCTTGCCGGCACGTTGCAAAAGCTGCGCGACCGTCTGCCGGCTCACCGCTTGTTCGGCCTGTCCGAATACACGCATGCCCGGCCCCATGATTTTACCGAGAAAGACCATGCAGTTGTTCGGCAGGCGGACACGCCCGCTCACTTCTTTCTCGTTGATCCAGATCGGACTGTCGGAGGTCTTTTCAAGATACCAGCGGCCTTTTTCGAGGAAAATAGTGCAGTGGTGGGGGGAAACGCTGTCGTCCTTCTCAGCATCGAAACGGATTTCGCATTTTGGGCCAGTGCCTGCTTTAAAAGAATTGCCCTGCAAATGCAGCACCTCATCCTGGCGCGAGCACAGCAGGAATTCAACGGAAAGTTTGCCGATACTCTCGGGAAAATCAGCGGGAGACTGCTTCATGTAAGCCCCGGTCGTGATTAAAATCGTATTTGGCGAAAAATGTAACTGCAGCAAGAATGATTGTCAAGGAGATTCAGATCAGCGCGGCAAAACAGGTGGGATGAGTCGAATATCAGGCCATTGAAATTTGTGAAGGGCATTTCGGGCCGGGTTGGAAATTTTCAGGAGATGTGAGGAAAAATAAAAAAGATGCAGCCGGCGTCCGTGGTCGGTTTCGGCTTCGGTTCCGGGTCTGGTACTGGATTCGGTTTCGGGTAAGAGAACCACTCACACCTTTATGAAAAGCTCTCTTTGCGTCGGTTCCGGCTCCGGTTCCGGTTCCATCATCGGTTCTGGTTCTGGCTCCGTTCAGCGCGAGGCTGTACCGGACTGCATCTTTTTCTATCATGCGCAGGCTGCTGGTGCAGACTGCTGTTTTTCAAACTATATTACGAGTCAACTCTATCAGCCTTCTCAGGTTCATTTTCGGCACTATTTTCAGATTCTTGCGAAGAATCCTCTTCTTCACCGGCCTGCACATCTTTCGGCAGAACGGCAGCGCCGGGTGAGATGACCCGTGCTGTGGTCAGAAAAGCTGTATGCGCCACCATGCGCAGCTCCGGCCGCACACTGACGCTGTCCACCTTCCATTCGCGCAGAAAAGTCTCAAAGGTATAAATATCAGTAAACAGGCGCAAACGGTGCAGAGTATCGACAAAAGTTTTGACCTGCAGGATCGTCGGAGAATAGGAACAGACGATAGCACCCGGCCGCAGCACCGGCGCTGCCTGCTCGATCGCACGCCACGGTTCCGGAACATCGAGGAGCAGCCTGTCCGCGTCATGGTCATCAAAGCGTTCGTATATATCCTGCTCCTTGATGATATGATTGGGCGTTTCGCCAAAAAACGCCTGCAGATTCTTGCGTGCGTTGTTGATGAAATCGGCACGAATTTCATAGCTTGTTACCTGCCCCTCGCTGCCCACGGCGCGCAACAGCCCGGAAGTCAGAGCACCGGAACCAAGCCCGCACTCGACGACACGGGCGCCGGGAAAAACATCAGCGTGCATGATGATCATTGCGATATCTTTTGGATAGATCACCTGTGCACCCCGTGGCATGAGCCTGACCTGCTCATCGAGAGTCGGCCGGAAGACGCGGAAACGCTGCTTTCGCTGTGAGTAGATGTTGACACCGTCCATCTGCCCGATAATCTCGTCATGAGGCAGATAATCACCGCGAAAATTGGTCGTTTTCCCTGGCTCCAGAATAGTATAGTGTCGCCGCTCTTTTTTGTCTATGAGCAAAACCGGCTCGTTGGCTGCAAACGGTTTACCCTGTCGAGACATCAGCCTTCTTTCCCGTTGAAGTCACGTCCTGAGGTGATTTTCTTTTTTTCAGCCTGCTGCAAAGCCTGCCGGTAAAAGGGTAATAAATCCAACTTCTGATCGAAATCGAGCACGGTTTTGATCGAAGCATTGGTCTCCGGCCGGTCAGGCACGAACGGTGAGCAGCAAGACGCATAGGGCTGAATGGAGATATCATAGGTT
>DRLW01000606.1 GCA_011375275.1 Bacteroidota bacterium | reverse complement strand
TGCACAAGCAAAAGGGCGAGTCAGTCAAGACTCGCCCTTTTTGCGTTTCAGGGGACTGCAGCCCGCTTTGCAGCACCAAGCGTTTCGCCGCAAAATCGCAGTGCGCGAAGGGGTAGAGTAGGGGCCTATCCGCGTTTTCTCTTTTTTCTGCCTTCCTTTATTTTCAGGGTACCAGTCGCCGTTTCTGCGCCGTGCACAATTTCGATCGTGTACGTTCCCGGCCGCAGATAGAGCTTGCCGTTATCGGCCAGCCTGAGTTCTTCGGCGTCATCGAGAATGCCTCTGGAACGCAGTGCGTTTTGATACAGTCCCTTGCGTTCGTTCTGCACGCTGAGGTCGTAGCTGAGGTAATTCAGGCCGCGCTCGCTGTCATCCTGCAGCTCCTGCAGGATGCGCCCGTCATCGAGCTTGATACGAATCGTGGTTTTGCCCGCCTCGCGCACATAAAAGGCGATCTCTGTCTCTGGCTCGCGGGCGGTGCTCCATGGCGAGAATTTTCGCCCGAAGTTTGTATCGTAGGTTACCGGCGCGGGTGAGAAGAGATGCACGGTTTTTTGCAATACGTCGGGACGCAGTTGTTGAACATGTTCGATATTGGCGATATAGATCGAGCGGCCATGGGTGCCGACGACGAGATCGCGGTCGCGCGGGTGCACGACGAGATCATGGACCGGCGCTGCCGGTAACTCGGGTGAAACGCCCTGGAACGTCTCGCCGCCATCGAGAGAAATGTACACGCTGTGATCTGAACCCACATAGAGAAGCTCTGCGTTCTCCGGGTCTTCAACCACGACGTTCAGCGGTTCATCGGGCAGGTTTTCACCGAGGCGCTGCCAGGTGGCGCCATAGTCCCGCGAACGGTACAGGTAGGCGCTGAAATCATCAAAACGGTAGCCGTTCAGTGTGATGTACACCGTGCCTTGTTCATGATGTGATGCCTCGACCCGGCTGACCCAGAGATTCTGCGGCAGCTCATCGGAAATGCGCTGCCAGCGAAAGCCGCCGTCCCGGCTGAGATGGATCAACCCGTCGTCACTGCCGACATAGATCAGCCCGAACTGAAGCGGAGACTCGTCGATGGTGGTCAGGGTGCCATAAGGCACGTCTCCATGGATACCACCGTTGGTCAGGTCTTCGGAAATGGCCTGCCAGTTCCGCCCCTGGTCCATCGAGCGATAGAGTTTGTTGGTGCCGAAATAGAGAATATCCTGGTTATGTGGCGATAGCTTGATCGGACTCTGCCAGTTGAAGCGCAGCGGCCTCTCGCCGAGCTCGTGCTGCGGTTTGATCGACTGGCGTTTGCCGGTGTTGCGGTTAACCCGGCTGTAAAATCCGAACTGAAAACCGGTGTACACGGTAGCATTGTCGCGTGTATCCACTTCCACCTGCATACCATCACCACCGAGGATCATTTTGAAAGGATAGCGGCCGGAGGAATGCCAGCGCGGGTTTTCCCTGTTGCTGCTCGGCCCGACCCAGACGCCGTTATCCTGCAGCCCTCCGTAAACGTTGTACGGCTGCGCCATATCCACCGCGATGGCATAGAACTGTCCCACAGCCGGGCTGTTTGCCTTGAACCAGTGTTCGCCATCATCATAGGTGATGTTCACACCGCCATCGTTACCATCGATGAGGTGCCCCGGCCGAGTCGGGTTTACCCAGAGCGCATGGTGATCACCGTGAACGTTGGCCTTGCCGATGGAAGTCCAGCTCTTGCCGCCATCCGCAGACATCAGCAGGGGAACACCGAGGATGTAGAGCTTGTCGGCATCATGGGCTGCGACGCGAATTTCACCGAAATAATAGCCATAGGAGTAGTACAGCCCGTCGAGATAGTCCTCGTGAGTTTTGCGCCAGCTCGTTCCGCCATCTTCGCTGACGTACACCTCAGCCCCGATCACCGGTGTGTCGAAGAGTTCCCGGTTGGCATCTTCGAGAAAATCCACCAGCGCCTGCGGTGTCAGCTCATCATTGCGCACTTTCTCCATGATCTGGCGGGCTGTATATTTCATCGGGAAATTGTTGTCATCGAGAAAACGGTTCAGTGTTTTTTCGTCCAGGCTGAGGAACGCTTCTTTGCTCATTGTTTTCAACTGTTCGCGCGTCAACGCCTCTGCGGCTTGTTCGGAATCGTCTTTTTCCGGCCGGCGGAACTGGTTGTCGAGCAGGGCGAACAGTTTCTGTGGCTGCCCTTCGTACAGCGCCAGGCCGATGCGCCCGACGCCTTTGCCCACCGGGAAGCCGCTTGCTTGCGTGGTCAGCAGTTTCCAGTTTTCGCCACCGTCCTCACTTTTGTAAATGCCCGAGGTCTCACCAGATTCGACGAAATTCCACGCGTACCGCATGCGATACCACATGGCAGCATAGAGCACTTCGGGGTTGCTGGTGTCGATGACCAGATCGATGGCCCCGGTTCCCTCATCGATGTACAGAGTTTTTTCCCACGTCTGACCGCCGTCTGTGGTTTTGTACACGCCCCGTTCCGGGTTGAATGAGTACAGATGCCCCATTGCCGCTACCCAAACCGTGTTGGGATCATCCGGGTGCAGCACGATGCGGCCGATGTGGTGTGTTTCAGCGAGACCGAGGTGTTGCCAGCTCGCCCCGCCATCCGTGCTTTTGTAGATTCCGGTACCGGAGTAGGATGAGCGGCTGGAGTTGTTCTCCCCGGTTCCGACCCAGATGGTTTCGCCGTTTTTCCAGTCCACAGCGATGTCGCCGATCGTCATCACCGCCTGATCATCGAAGAGAGGCGTGAAGGAAATTCCGTTATCGCTGGTTTTCCACAGGCCGCCCGAGGCATAGGCAACATAGAATTCTGTTGGATTGTCGGGGTTGACAGCCAGATCCACGACGCG
>DRLW01000605.1 GCA_011375275.1 Bacteroidota bacterium | reverse complement strand
TGTTCCGATTACTGAGCACATCCAGACCGCTATCGACGCGGCGGGCCTGCGCGATGGCCTGTGCACGGTGTATGTTCCGCATACCACTGCCGGTGTGACGATCAACGAGGGAGCAGACCCGGATGTTGTGCGCGACATGCTGATGGCCTTTGGCCGGATCGTGCCGGATGATTTGCCCTACAGGCATTTCGAGGGCAACAGCACAGCGCACATCAAAACCGCGATGGTCGGCACCAGCACGACGATTCTGGTCCGGGATGGCCGGCTTCAGCTCGGGACCTGGCAGACGATCTATCTGTGCGAGTTTGACGGGCCGCGGCGCCGAAAAGTCTGGCTGCATTTTCAGGATCAGGGTGCATGAGCATGAAACGCGGCGACAGCAGGCGCGCGCGCATCGCGGTCACGATCGGAGACATCAACGGTATTGGGCCGGAAATCATTCTCAGAACCATTGGACTGTATGCTGAAAACGGGCCGCCGGCAGATCTGATCGTGATTTCTCCGCCGGAGGTCGTTCGATTCTGGAACCAGCGTCTGCACCTTCTCACTCCCGCGGTTGAGCGGAGGGTGCTGGGCCGCGGTGAAACGACAACCGGGGTTTCACTTGTCGAACCGGATTTGGCCGGAGAGGCCCATATCACTCCGGGAATACCGTCGCCGGAGTCCGGCCGTGTTGCCGGGCAGGCGATAGTGAAAGCGCACGAGTTGGTCTCCTCCGGGGCCGTGGATGCCATCGTCACCGCGCCAATTTCCAAACAGGCACTTCATGCCGCCGGGTTTGACTACCCGGGACATACTGAATTTCTCGCATCGCTCGCGGGTGTTACGACACCTGTGATGATGCTGGCAGCCGGCACCTTCCGCATCGCGCTCATCACCACGCACATGGCGCTGCATGATGTTCCTGCGTCGTTATCTGTGAAAAAAATCGTTTCCGTGCTCGCGATTCTGCACGATGAACTCAGGCGGCGTTTCGCAATCGTCCGGCCGAGAATTGCGGTGACAGCCCTGAATCCGCACGCCGGTGAGGGAGGCGCGTTCGGAGATGAGGAGCAGCGTATCATTGCACCGGCCATCGAAGAAGCGAAAAGTCAGGGAATAGACGTCTCCGGCCCGTTTGCGGCAGATGCGCTTTTTGCCCGCATGCAGGACAGAGAAGCTTATGATGTCTATGTCGCCATGTACCATGACCAGGGGTTGATCCCCCTGAAAATGCGCGCTCAGGGCAGAGGGGTGAATTATACCTGCGGGCTGCCCTTTATTCGCACCTCGCCGGATCACGGTACAGCGTATGATATTGCTGGCCAGGGAAAAGCAAGCCCGGCGAGTTTTGTGGAAGCGATAAACTTTGCATTGGAGCGGATCGATAGCAGTGAGCAGGGTTCCGGAATATGAGATGATCGCCGGGCTGTATGATTACCTCATGCGCCATGTCGATTACCAGCGATGGTTTGACTATCTCGATCGGATTTTGAGTGCTCGTTTTCCGCACGGCGGGCGTCTGCTGGAAATAGCCTGCGGCACCGGGATCATGCTCGAGAAGTTGTCACGCGCGGGCTGGCAGGCGTTCGGGATGGATAAGTCGGAACGCATGCTGGAAATCGCCAGAGACAGGCTGGAGAGTTTTGATCACGAAGCTCTGCTTTTTGCAGGCGATATGCGTAATTTCTGCCTGCGCGAGCAGGTTGATGTTGTTCTGTGCCTGTACGATAGTATCAATTACTGTCTGGATGAGGCGGAGCTGGCCGCAACATTCCGGAATGTTGCAGCAGCACTGCGCCCGGGCGGGCTTTTCATTTTTGATGTCGTGACAAGGCGAAATTGTCGTTACCATTTTTATGAGTTCTATGAACGCGACACAGCAAACGGCCTTGATTACATCCGCAAAGCATATTTTGACTACGCGACCAGTGTGCAGACCAATTCGTTCATCGTCTGCCAGAGCGATAACCCGGACGAGCGGTTCGAGGAAGAACACCACCAGAAAATATACCGTCTGCAGACTTTAAAAAAAATACTCCAGTCAGGCACCGGCCTGGGCCTTGTCGGAGTTTACGATGGCTTCAGCCGGCGCCCCGGTAACGAGCGTTCGAACCGGGTGCACTTTATCGCAGAGAAAAATGAAAATCATTCGCTTTAATAATGTCCGCCAGAGTTATCCGAATGGTGAGGGAATCCAGCTCGCTGATTTCAGCGTTGGCCGGGGTGAGTTTGTCTTTCTCGTCGGACCCAGTGGTGCGGGAAAGAGCACGATACTCAAGCTGATCATCATGGCAGAACGACCCCGCAGCGGCACGGTTGAAGTGGGAGAGTATATCTCTTCGAGCATTCGCCCGGGGCAGGTTCCGTTGTTGCGCAGGCAGATCGGAATGGTATTTCAGGATTTTCGGCTGTTGCAGGACCGCAATGTGTACGAGAATGTCGCCTTTTCCCTGCGTGTTATCGGTAAATCTGGAGCCTACATCAAAAAAAGAGTTTTGCGCGTGCTCGCCGATGTTGGTATCAGCCACAAGCGCTATCAGATGCCGCAAAATCTTTCCGGGGGCGAGCAGCAGCGCGTAGCCATTGCCCGCGCGATCGTCAACGAGCCGCTTGTTGTTCTGGCGGATGAGCCGACGGGCAATCTGGACCCGGAAACAGCCAAGGATATTATGGAGCTTCTCGTTAAAATTAATATCGGCGGTACAGCCGTGCTCATGGCAACGCATAATTATCACCTTGTCGAGCAAACAGGCTTCCGTGTTCTTAAAATCGATGCTGGAGTGATCAGAGAGTGAGACTGTTTATCTATTCCATCGTCGATGGCCTGTCCGGATTAAAGCGCTCGGGGATTTCTTCTCTGCTGACAATTCTGACGATATGCTGTAGTTTGGTTCTCCTGGGAGCATTTTATATTATCCGCCAGGGCCTGCGCGAAAACCTGCAGGAGACACGCTCGCGCTTCGTGCTCGAAGCTTTTTTGCTCGACGCCGAGCCGAAAGACCATGAGACGACCGGAGAGAAAATTCTGCACCTCGCCGGGGTCGATTCTATCGAATACGTGAGCAAAGATGACGCCCTTGCACGAGTTCGGGAAACCTTTGGGGATGACTATTTGGCCCTCATCGAAGACAACCCCCTGCCGGCAAGTTTCCATGTGGTTTTGCAGCCATCCTACGTGAACCGGGATTCTGTAGCCCGGATTGTGGCTGCCATTGCCGGCGTCCCAGGTGTGGAAGATGTGGTTTACCGTGCCACGCTCATCGATTTGCTCAACCGGTACGACCGGCTGGTTGGAGCTGGTTTCATCATATTTGGCATTGCCCTGAGTATCCTCGGATTTGTACTGATTTCCAACAACATTCGTCTGACGATCGAAGCGAAACGAGATATCATCGAAACGATGGAACTCGTCGGCGCTTCACGCGGTCTTATCGTCGGGCCGCTGCTGATACAGGCTATGATCGAAGGGGGACTGGGGGCGCTGTTTGCCGGGATCGTGCTGTCTGTTTTGGTGCAGGTGGGTACGATTTTTATTCCCGTGCTGAGCCCTGTCACTGCAGCCACTATCGGTGTGCTCGTTCTGGTGGGTATTTTATTCGGTTTTCTGGGAAGTTTTAACGCCCTTGGCTGGCGGATTCGCTATTGACTTTTTGCTTGACACACGGAATTGAATTGTTTATCTTTCTTTTTGATTTGTTTGGCTTTAACTTACCTTAAATTCGAAAGTTGTGACCGATTTTTCATATAAAAAAATTATAAAAAATGGTTGATACAGAACTGACAAAGCGGGAAAAAGTCGTGTTATCCTCAGTAGTTGAGGAGTTTGTTGCCAGCGCGACACCAGTCGGTTCGAGCAAAATAGTCAATCATTTCAGCAGTGGAATCAGCTCGGCGACTATCCGCAATGTGATGTTGGGGCTGGAGGGACGCGGCTATCTGGCGCAGCCGCACATTTCCGCCGGCCGCATGCCGACGGATAAAGGCTACCGCGTATATGTTGATTCGATGATGCCGAGGCCGGAACTGCCGGAAACGACCCGCAGGAAAATTCGCGGTGCGCTCAGCAGGGCCAGCAGCGATGTCGAGTATATCCTCGAATCTGCCTCTTCCATGCTGGCGCAGATTTCCAATCAGCTCGGGGTCGTTCTTGCGCCCCGTTTTTATCAGGGCGTGTTCGAGAAAATAGATCTCGTTCCGATTACGGAAAATCGTATTCTCGTGGTGCTGAGCATCTGCTCCGGTCTGGTGCGGTCCATTACCGTCGAACTCAACAAGTCGCTGTCCCGCGCAGAGCTCGATCGCACTGCACGGTTTATCAATGAGCGGCTGCACGGTCTGACTTTAAAAGAAATCAAACAGACCATCGACAAACGCTTGCGCGGAAGCCCGGAGGGGGATAGCGAGTTTATCGAAGGCATGATCCGGTCTTCCGAGTCGATGTTTTCATTTGCTATCCCTTCTGATGTGCATCTCGGCGGTGCTGCCAATATCATGGAACAACCGGAATTTGAAGATAAGAGCAGGCTGGCGCGAATTCTCAACCTGATCGACGATAAAGAAATTCTCGTTCACATCCTCGATGATGAAGAAAAGCCGGATCGGAAAAGCGGGGATTTGCGCATCGTCATCGGGGCAGAAAATAAGGATGAGCTGGCTGCTTATTGTAGTCTGATCACAGCGACCTACACCATTGGCGGTGTTACAGGTACGGTTGGTGTGATCGGGCCGACACGCATGCATTATGCAAAAATGGTTGCACTTGTCCGTTACACCGCGGAGGCGTTATCCGGTCTGTTTAGCAAGACAAACTGATTGTAAACCTGCCGGAGGGCAGGAGATGACGCAATTTCAGCTCGATGATGTTTTAATTGCTGGATCAGTCTGAACAAAACCAGGGACAGGAGAAAACCATGAAAACAGAAAAAGAGAAAAATACAGATAAGAAAACGGATGTGGATATAGACGAAAAATATGATGAGAACGGTTCTTCTCCCACAGGTTCATCTGAAGGTTCCGAGACAAAAGCAACTGGCCGGGCAAAGGGGAAGAAAAAAGACAAAGAGCTGGAAAAGCTGAGAAAAGAAGTAGAATTTTGGAAAGACAAGGCACAGCGAACAGCGGCGGAGTTTGATAACTACCGCAAGCGAAAAGAAAAGGAAACCGCGGAAAGCTGGAAACTGGCGACCGAGGATATTGTCAAAAAGCTGTTGCCGATTATCGATGATTTTGAGCGCTCTCTTGAAGCGGCCAATGCGAATGATAACTACGAGGCGTTGAAGCAAGGGGTTGAGTTGATCTATCAGTCCCTGAAACGGTTGCTCGAAGCTGAAGGTGTCCACGAGATGGATGCTCAGGGTCAGGAGTTCAATCCGGAGTATCATGAAGCCCTGATGCAGATGGAAAAAGATGGGACGCCTGAAAATATCGTTCTTGATGTGCACCAGAAGGGTTATATTCTGGGTGAAAAAATAATTCGACCGGCTAAGGTCGTTGTCAGCAAGTAATCCCGGTACAAAGGACAAATGAGCAAAAGAGACTACTACGTGGTACTCGGGATCGAGCGAAATGCCACAGAAGATGAGATAAAAAAGGCGTATCGCCGGCTGGCGATGGAGTATCACCCGGATAAAAATCCAGGCGATAAAGTCGCTGAAGAAAAATTCAAAGAGGCGGCAGAGGCCTACGAAGTTCTGAAAGATGCGCAGAAGCGCCGCCTGTACGACACCTATGGCCACGCCGGTGTGAAGGGAAGTGGCGGCCAGGACCCATTCGCGGGTTTTGATTTCGATCTCAGCGATGCGCTGAGGACATTTATGTCAGAAGGGTTTGGATTCGGCGATATCTTCGGCATGGGGGGAGGCCGGGGCAACCGGCGAACCCGGGGAGCAGACCTGCAAATCCGCCTCGCTCTGACCCTTGAAGAGATCGCCACGGGCGTCAAGAAGAAGATCAAAATCAAGCGCCTGGTTACCTGTTCAACCTGCGGTGGTTCAGGTGCCAAAGCCGGGACATCACCGTCGAGCTGTCCGGAGTGTGGAGGAACGGGTGAAATTAAAAGGATTACCCGCTCCCTGTTCGGCCAGTTTATCAATGTTTCGGCTTGTGGCCGCTGCGGCGGTTCCGGCCGGGTCATTCAGGAGAAATGTACTGACTGCCACGGTGAGGGCCGGTCCAAAGGTGAAAAAACCATCGAGATTGAAATTCCACCGGGTGTTGCTTCAGGAAACTATATTACGGTGCGGGGCGAAGGCAACATCGGTGCAAATGGCGGCAGCCCCGGAGATGTGATCATCATCATCGACGAAAAAGAGCATGATTATTTTGAGCGCCATGGTGATGATGTACTGTATGATCTTCCCCTCAGTTTTGTGCAGGCCGCTCTGGGTGATACCGTTGAAGTCCCGACCCTGACCGGAAAGGCTGAGCTCGAAATAGCCCCCGGGACCCAATCAGGTAAAATTTTACGCATGCGTGGTAAGGGGATTCCGCACCTTCAGGGCCACGGCAAGGGAGACCAGCTGGTGCGGATCATGGTGTGGACTCCGAAAAAACTGACCAAAGAAGAAAAGGCTCTGCTGAAAAAACTGGCGAGTTCCGAAAACCTTAAACCACCGCATGCTGGTAAAGGAATTTTTGATAAGATTAAAAATGTTTTCACGTGATCCCGGTTTTTTATCTGACAAGGCCCGCACGAACCAGGCCGGGATAGACGTGAAGTTTCCAGGTTAAAATCTTGAGCAACAGGGGGTGTTGCTGTGGGGGGCTTTTCACGTATTCAGATAAAGGCTCTGATTTTTCTGGTGTCCACATTCCTGCTGGGCCTGCTGGTTCAGCACTGGCAACTCAGGAAGCCTTTACCGGAGACGGACTCAGGCATCTTGGCCCGTTTTCTTGCAATTTCCGATAGTCTGGCAAAAGCAGAAAACCAGGCTGGCGCCGGCGAAACGGCAGCAGAGCAACGAAAAATAAACGTTAACACCGCAACAGAGTCTGAACTGACCGAACTTCCCGGTATAGGAAAGGTTATGGCCAGGCGTATCGTTGCCTACCGGGAGCAGAACGGTGCTTTCAAGAAGCCGGAAGACCTGATGTCGGTAAAAGGCATCGGCAAGAAGACATTCAAGAAATTAGCAGACAGGATTGTGCTGAAATAAACTATTGAAGAGAAGCACCGGAGGAAAAAAACGAAAAATCCAAGAAACCATTACATCATTTATCCAGAGTGAGGGAGGAAAAATGGCACAAGACAATTATGGAAAGGGGTCGATCGTTTATAAGATACTGATCGTACTCCTGACGGCGGCACTGGTTTTTTCCATCTATTATCCGAAAAAACTGTGGGAGGAAGAGGCCAGAAATACCGAGGTGAGTCACTATCGCATGAGCAATATTTATAATGCTGCTCTGCAATATCACCGTTTCCACCATCAATATACAGACAGCCTGGAAGAACTGATTCAGTTTATTAAAACAGATTCCAGCTATCATGCCTATGTGGATTCGATGTTCAGCGGGCCCCTGGATGAGGTGACTGCAGAATTCGATTCGATCAAGCAGGTGCAGATTGAACTGGATGGTTTTCTGCAGACGATCAGTCCGCTGGATACCGTTGCTCAGGATTCGCTGGCAAATCGCATTTCAGAGATAACCTATTACGTCCGCCGTCTGCGCGACAAAATGCAGGTGATCAAGGACCAGCTGAAGGCACACCCATACGCCCCAACGCAGACCCTCGATAAAGCCCGCGAAGTTGTCGAAAGAAAAGATTTCTTTCTGCAATATGAGATCATCAAAAACATGATCGCTCAGAATAAACTGCAAAAAGCGCTCGCTGCAAGTAATAAGATCAGAAACAACTACGAGACGATAATCGGTTATCTTCGTCAAACCAAGGCACAACTTTCGAATATTTTTACGCTTGCCGACTCAATGTATGTATGTCCTACGACCAGGAAGCCCTATAAGGTCACGGTTATCGACACCTCGGCAATCAAGGTTTTCATCGTGGAATCACCGATTACACGTGAGGACAGTCTCGCGGTTGCCCGCAGCTTTTTGAAATCCACCGTGGGTGCGCTCAAGCTGAAAAATCATGGTCGTATCGAAAACGGTGTGACGAGTTGGGAATCAGCAAATTAAACCACCAGGCCATCAACCAGGGAGCAAATGAATGAATCATCAACAGACCGAGGAGGGTCTGATCGGGATCAGTGTACGTGATACTGTTGTCAGGATGACAGAAACGATCACGTCAGGCCAGGGACGTCAAATCGTCAAAGTGGTCAGAGGGTCTGTTCGCTATCCCATGGAGCTGACATCACTGGAAAAGTCGGACTTTGCGAAAGTCCTGTCCGATGACATCAATCGGCTTTATGAAATGGCAGGTATGCGGACGACGCGAGCGGCGATTTCGCTTGATTCCGATATGGTGCTGATCAAAAAAATACCCCTGGATGCCAACCTGGAAGGCGAGGAGCTGCGCGAGCATATTCACTGGGAAGTCAGCCAGTACGTCATCAATCCGATCGATCATTTTAATATCGGATATCAGACATTGAATGTCGGTACGAACAGTGAATATGAACGCGCTATGGTCCTTGTGCTGATTCGCAAACAGGTGGTGGAGAGTATCAAGGAGCTTTTTGCCGGCACGAGTATGCAGTTGCGCGCGATCGATGTGGATATCTTCTCCGCACAACGCGTGATAGAGACTACATATAATTTTGAGGCCGAGAAAAAGGTTGCCCTGGTGGATATCCGCAAGAAAAACGTCCAGCTCTCGATTCTGTATAACGATTACTACCTTTCCCAGGAAGTTGGTTATCCCATCGATGAAGATGGTACGTTCAGCACGGAGAATGGCGAGCATCTGGCCAGAATCATCTCCAAGGAGCTGCGCCGGGTAATTCTCGATAATAAGCTCGGCAAAAGTATCGAGGATATGCACGAGATATTGCTGTACGGCGATGCGGTCGATGATGTCGTTATCGAAACCCTGTCATCGGCACACGCCATCAATATCCGCAAAGTGAATCCTTTTGAAAAAATCACCATCATTGCCACGCCGGAAGAGCAAGAAGTTACGGACCATCCCGAAGCGTATGTTACTTCAGTGGGCGTAGCTATAAAGGGACTTTAGCAAGAACACACAACAGCTCACGGAGGTAGAGCACCATGGTTGACATTAATTTAATCGGTGAAGAAGAGTCGAGGCAACAGAATTATTCAGGAGAATCCGGCTTTGGCCAGGGAATCAATCTGGATAATGATGCGCCGGCAGCAGCCCCCCCGGGCGGTTATGGTTCGGATTTTTCAGATTTGTCTACCGGGTCTGGTAACGCCAAATTGTACGTCATTCTCGGGGCACTGGTGATCGTCGTCGCAGCAGCAATCTATTTTCTCATTCCCGAAGATGAGAGCATGGATGATGGCTCACTACCTACCCTGACAGATCCATCCGGTGAGATGCAGCAGACGCAGGGCGGTATGTCCCAGACCGACAATCCGGCACTGTCGGAAGGCACACAGAACGAGGGCGATATCGATGCTCCCATCCAGGCTGGTGGCGAGTCAGATATGGATACCTTCAACTCCCTGACTCCTCTGGAAAAGAAAATGCTTCTCTCCACACGTATGAGTGCCTATACGATCAGTGAACTCGCCGCTGCGATTTCAGACGGTGCCGTTTTTACTCTGATCCGGTTTTCCGACAATGCCTTCATGGCACAGTTCGTAAGCAACAGCAACAGCGGCATCTCAGCAACGATGGACCGCATCGCCTCAGATGTTGATGTCAAAGATGTCCGCAAAGTATCGCAAGGCAAGTTTGTCGCCACCTCACGTGTGCAGGCTATTGTCTCGGGAACTGTTGACCCGGAAACTGCTCCGATCAGTTATGGCGGACAGATTAAGGACATGTCTGTATCTGAATTTCGCACCTGGCTCAAACAGGCTGCCAGTGATAACGGCATGTCCCTGAAAACTCTGAACCAGAGCTCCGAATACACTGAGGCCGGTTTTACAGTAACACCGATACAGGTTAACCTGCAGGGCTCGATGGACGGGGCCACCCGCCTTCTCAGCGACCTTGCCTCTGCTGCACCGGCGATGGTCGTGACCAAAGCATCGCTGATCAACAAAGATCCCGGCGCAAGAGACCAGAGTTCCGTCAGTCTTGTTCTGGTGTTCAACTTGTACTCATACTGATTTGCCGCCGGTTTTGCCATGCGGGTGATAGCCGGTACTGCTAAGGGTGTTACTCTTTTTGCCCCGGGCGGTCGCAAGACGCGCCCGACGGCAGACCGAACACGGCAAAAACTGTTTGATACGTTACAATCGCTATGTCCTTTGCCGGACATGGCGATTGATGTTTTTGCCGGAACCGGCTCCCTTGGTATCGAAGCTCTGAGCCGGGGCGTCGGACGTGTCACTTTTGTTGACAGCAGCCGTGCTGTGCGCAGCATCCTGCTGCGAAATCTTGAAAAAACGCATCTCATCCAACGGGCTGAAGTTTACATCACGGATGTTTTTCTTTTTATCAGGCGTTATCACAGTCAAGCCTTTCCTCTGATATTTGCCGACCCGCCATACAACCTGGGGCTTGCTCAAAAACTCATCGATATTCTGAGCGCAGACAATTCTTTTTGGGCTGAGGACGGTCTTTTGATCATCGAAGAGTCCAACAGAGTCGTTCTGGAACTGCCTGACAACACAGAGTGTGTCGCGCAGAAAAAAAGCGGTGACTCGGCGTTATATTTCATACAAAAGATGAAAAGAGGAGAACGTGAAAACCACAGCCCTGTATCCGGGGACGTTTGATCCGATAACCAACGGCCATATCGACGTCATCCATCGCGCTACGCGTCTTTTCGATCAGGTCATCGTCTCTGTATTGACCAACCCTTCCAAGACACCGCTCTTCAGCACGGATGAACGGGTCGAATTGATCCGCGAGGCGTTGCACTCGCATAGCATGGACTCTGTGACTGTCGAGAGTTTTCATGGTTTACTGGTCGATTATGCCCGCATGAAAAAGGCTTCAGCCATCGTGCGTGGCCTGAGGGCAATCTCTGATTTTGAGTTTGAGTTTCAGATGGCATTGGTCAATCGCAAATTGAATCAGGGGCTGATAACCGTGTTTTTGATGCCACATGAAAAATATACATATTTGAATTCTACGATCGTCAAAGAAGTAGCCCGTTTCGGCGGAGATGTCAGCCAGTTCGTACCAGAGAATGTGCAAGCTGCACTGATCGACAGATTATCGCGGTGAGTTTTCTTAAAACCATACATGATAAGGCTGCCCGGTTACAGCGGACCATCGTATTGCCTGAGTCCGGTGATGACCGCGTACTGCTGGCGGCGCACCAGGTGCTCCAGAGAGGATTGTGCCGGGTTGTTTTCATCGGAGATCCGGATAAAATTTTTTCCCGTGCGAGCGAACTGGGTGTCGATGTCTCTTCAGCACTCATCCGCTCCCCCGGCAATGATGCACAAACAGAGCAGTATGCAGACATGCTTTACCAGCGCCGGCGCGATGATCGCTTGACGCTGGAAAAAGCGCATACTTATCTGCGCAATCCCCTGTATTTTGGGGCAGCTCTGGTTGCTGCCGGAGAAGCGCACGGCATGCTGGCCGGATCACAGGCTGCAACCAGCGATGTGTTGCGTGCCGGGTTTCGCGTTATCGGCGTTGCAGAGGGGTTTCATGCTGTCTCCAGTTTTTTTCTCATGCTTTCACCGGATGAGAAGCGCAAGCTGTCTTTCGCAGATTGCGCAGTCATCCCTGAGCCGGACAGCAAGACGCTTGCTGAAATAGCCATAGCTACTGCAAAATCGCACGAAAAACTGACCGGTGAACAGGCACGGGTTGCCCTGCTTTCTTTTTCGACAAAAGGCAGCGCTGAACACGAGCGTGTCGAGCTGGTGCGGGAAGCGGTGCAGATGGTTCGTCTCGCAGCTCCGGAGATACTCGTCGATGGCGAACTTCAGGCCGATGCGGCTCTTGTTCCTGAGATAGCCCGGACCAAGGTTGGAGAAAGTCCGGTCGCGGGTTCCGCCTCGGTGCTGATATTTCCGGACCTGAATTCAGGAAATATCGCATACAAACTGGTACAACGCCTGGGGGGATATACTGCTCTGGGGCCAATACTACAGGGTACGGCGCGTCCATTAAATGATCTGTCACGGGGATGCTCCGTAGATGATATCGTGACGATGTGTTGTATCACTGCACTGATGAGTTGATTGGAGGAGACGTCATGAACAAAGGCCTCGTGCCTTCTCTGTTTTCGCAAAAGATAGAGGGCTCGAAAACGCTGGCCGTAACCGCGCGTGTGGCCGAGTTGCGACAGCAGGGGAGAGATATCATAGACCTCGGAGCCGGAGAGCCGGATTTCAACACGCCGGAGCCGGCCTGTGCTGCAGCAAAGGCTGCGATCGATGCAGGGTTTACGAAATATACACCCAATCCGGGTATCCTGGAGTTGCGTGAGGAAATAGCCAACTACCTGGCGGGTTATGGCGCGGAGTATTCTCCGCGGGAAATTCTCGTCAGCAACGGTGCAAAGCAGTCGATTTATAACGCCCTGCTTGCGGTCTGCAACCCCGGCGATGAGGTGTTGCTGCCAACCCCGTATTGGACCAGCTATCCGCAGCAGATCGCCATGGCCGGTGCGCAGACAGTGTACATGCCGGCGACACAGGAGATGGGATTCAAAATCACTGCCCGGCAGTTGGCAGAAGCCATCACGGAAAAGACGCGGCTGATCATTTTTAACTCTCCCTCCAATCCGACCGGAGCGGTGTATTCGCGTGCGGAGATGGATGCAATCGCCGAGGTGATCCGCGACAGCGGCATCGGAGTCATCAGCGATGAAATCTATCTGGAGCTGATTTATGGAACCGATGATTACGCCTCGTTTTGCGCCTATCCTGATTTGAAAGATCAGGTTCTTATCGTCAACGGTGTTTCCAAAAGCCACGCGATGACAGGGTGGCGCATCGGCTATCTTGCCGGACCAGAGAACGTCATCAAGGCTGCGGCGAAGGTGCAGAGCCACAGCACTTCAGGTGCTGCCTCGATTTCGCAAAAAGCGGCACTGGCGGCATTGCGCATTCCTGCGGAGGACATGCAGGAGCAAAAAGACGAGTTCAGCCGCAGAAGGGAAACCGTTTTTTCTTTGCTGAGTTCAATACCTTCGGTCGATGTCAGTATGCCCGGAGGCGCTTTTTATATTTTTCCGGATATCAGCGCATATTTCGGCCGGTCAGATGGTTCCTTTACCATTGCCAACAGCGTTGATTTCGCCACCTACATCCTGGAAAAGGCCGGGGTTGCGATCGTGCCCGGCGAGGCTTTTGGTGCACCGGATAATATTCGTATTTCTTATGCTAATTCGATGGAGAATCTCGAGAAAGCGATGGCGGGGATGAAAGCAGCGCTGTCGGAACTGCGCTGACCCGGAATATGACCCTTCAGGATGGCACGACCTGCGCACAGCATTAAGTTTCCTTAATTTAACCAGCGCATGTCAAGCTAAAGAGAAATGCGACGATTGTCCAAAAAGTAAAAGAGCAACAAACAGGATATGGAGGAAGAAATGCCAACTTATGAATATAAGTGTAATGAGTGCGAATATGTTTTTGAAAAACTGCAAAGCATCAACGCCGATCCGGTCGCAACCTGCCCCGAGTGTGGAGGCGCGGTACAGCGGCTCATCGGTGGCGGTGCCGGCCTGATTTTTAAGGGCAGCGGTTTTTATCTGACGGATTATAAAAACAATAAAAACGGGTCATCAGCTTCGTCGGGCACTAATGGTCATTCCGGCGACGCAAAGAAAAAAGAAACATCTAACTCCAGCAAAGCCAAAGAATAGTCGTCCCTTTGTCGAACAAACGCGCAGCTCGGGAGAAAGCAATGTCTGCACAAGGACTCAACAGCGACATCAACATCGGCAGCAAACGCCTGCATGTACAGACCTCGGTTTCGGAAACAGCAGAAACCATCATAACCAATGTTTTCGACAGCGGCCGGATCGTTGAAACCCACAGCGTTCCTGTGGCTGAAAATAAAAACAACGGGGAACTGGAAGCAGCGGTTCGCGAACAGCACCAGGAAGTGGTGTCTGATATCGAATTGCTTTTTTATATCGCTGAAAAAGTCCGGCAGGTGAAGCATCCTGTCTCGTGTAACAAGCTCGGGCTTGTGCTGCTGAACCGGGGTTTTATCGATGAAGCGATTGCTTTTTTCGAACTCGGGATCAGCATTGATCACGAATACGCAGAGGCATACAACAATCTCGGGCTGTGCTATTTTCAGCAGGACGACCTGGCCCGCGCTGAGGAGATGTTCCGCAAGGGCCTGAATATCACCCGGAATTTTGCTGATTTAAACCTGAATCTCGGCAGGGTGTATATCGAGAAAAAAGCCTATCACGAAGCTGTGCGTTCCTTCGAGGCTGCTCTGGAAATCAACAACCAGTATTTTGAAGCCCATTACTTTATGGCGCGCGCGCTGCTGCTTTCCCTGATTGAGAACGTCGATAACGGCCAGCTCCCTCCGGCATCCATCCGTGCGAAGCGGATTGAAGAGCACATGTCGCGGGCGGCGAGTTTGTTCAAGCCGTTTGTCAATGAAGACTATGATTTGGCGAAAAAGGCGATCGAAGATAAGAACTTTTCCGAAGCTGAAAAGCATTACAGCGAAGCTTTTACGAAAACCAACAGACGGATGGACCTGTCTTTTGAAAACGAGTTTTTCCTCAAATTCATGTATGGCGGCAAGGGTAAGGACAACCAGTTCATCGGCCGTTATGTGGAGCGGTTGAAATACGCCATCAACGATTATCCCGAATATGCAGACCTGCACAACAACCTCGGGATCGCCTATCTGATCATGTGCCGCAACTTGTTTCTGAAAGCTCTCGAGGAGTTCAGAAAAGCACTTCGAATCAACCCTCTTTTCAAAAAAGCGGAAAAAAATCTGAAGCTTGCTGAAAATGATGGCAAAGGGTTTTTGATCTTACTGCGTGCCATTCTGAAGTAGTATCCGGCAAGAAAGTGTTTGAAAATCGAACACTTTGTCCCACTTCAGATACAAGTCTGCTCTTGCTCGCGAAAAATCCTCCTCCGGTTTCTGGCTCTGTACGCACTGTAGTTTAATTAAAATCATATAGTTATTACTTTACCGCACTTTATCATGGATTTGTCTCGTATGGTACGCAATTTGCGTTTCCGTCGCGGATGTTCTGACGGTTTGTGTAATCATGATATCCCCATAGAGTCAAAACAACTTATCACTACAGGGTGCAATTACATGAATGTAATCGCAAGGGTTTTCAATATCGTTTTCGTGCTTGTTCTGGCTGTTCCTGCACTGGCGCAGGAAAACATGCGCCTGACTGCGCTGCATGCTGTTGAGGGAAAGCCGGCACTGTACGAACTGAGCCTTACAGTAACGGATACTCTCAAGCCGGATGCGGCCTTTGAAATCAAAATTCCGCAAAACCTTGATTTCAGTGCAGTCAAAGTCGTTGGGTCGCCTTCGATGAAGGGAGGGTTTACATTCGAGGTTTCGGATTCTGCCCTGGTGTTACGGCGCAGCGGGCTGGGACCGGCCGTCCCGGCGGGAGAAAAGGTGAAGATCATCTTCGGCCCTCTGACAGCGAAAAAACCGTTTAAAGACCGTGCCGCTGTCGATGTCAGAATCAATCAGGCTGGTCGCAAAAGCCCGGTTCGCAGAGTTGCGATCTTCTTTCAGAAGGACGAAAGAGTATTCTAAAGGAATTAGAAAAAATCATGAGACGGACAAGACTTCTCGGCTGTTTCCTTCTTCTCGGCTTATTCACATCGAGCCTCGTTACCCCACCTCCGGTCAGCGCCACGCCCAGAGTGCCGTTTAACAGTTTTACGGCGTCTGCAGACGACCCTTCGGTGAACAGCTATAGTTTGTACACGATAACCTTTGTGACAAACCAGGATATCACTCCGACCAGTAAATTTACGGTCAACTTCCCGCTGGCTTTTGATCTCACCGGAATCGTGGTTGCCAGCTCTGATCAACTGAACGGCGGCTTGGGTGTAACGGTGTTTCAGGGAACAGATGACACCAACAACTACGTTGAATTGACCCGGGACGGCACAGGAACGACGGTGAGTGCGGGGCAGAGTGTGTCGATCACTTTTGGCAATGTGCTCAACCCTTCTACGGTCGGGAGCTATCAGCTCGACTTGCGACATGCGCAAAATCCGGGCAACAGCGAGGGGCCGATCTCCGACAATGTGTCGATCGTTGCTGGTCCGCTCAATCATTTTACCGTGACCAACACCTCGGATGCCGATATTGCCAACCAGGTCGCCGGAACGGCATTTTCGATCAAGATTACCGCCAAAGACCAGTACAGCAACACGATTACAAGTTGGACCGGGACTGTCAACCTCAGTGATGATACCGGAACGCTGACCCCTACTTCAGCCACGATCAGTTCGGGCGGAACAGTCACGGTCGCGAATACGCAAATCACCAAAGCCCAGTCAAATATTCGCATCACGGCGAGCAAGACTGATACAAGCGGAACTTCAAACTTTTTCACCGTGGCAGCCGGCGCTGTGAGTTCTGTAAAAATCGTCGAGGGCAGCTCCGGGGATGGTACTGAATTTACAACCCGGTCTATGACGACAGATGAGGTCATTTTGCTTCATGCCGCAGGCTACGATCAATATGGAAATTATTCCGGCGATGAGTCGGTCACGTGGAGTGTAACGGGAAGTATCGGGACTGTTTCGCCGGGCACAGGCACGAGCACGACCTTCAATGCGACCTCACCCGGGAACGGCACAGTGGTGGCAGACCATGCGACCGTAACCGATGACGCCACGGGAACGATTACCGTTTCAGTGGGAGCTCTGGCAAAAATTAAAATATTGTCCGGCGCCAGCGGCGAAACTGCTGAAGTCACGACAGCTTCGGTGACCAATGGCAACACACTGACGGTGCATGCCGGCGGCTTTGACGCTGATGATAATTATCGCAGCGATGAGGCTGTCGATTGGTCTGTGTCCGGGGGAATCGGTACGGTAAGCCCGACGACTGGTAATACCTCGACGACATTTACAGCGACGAATCCGGGAACGGGTATCATCAGTGCGACTAATGGCTCTCTCAGTGATGACACCGGAACGATTACAGTCGATCCGGGCGCTTTGGCGCAGATTATCCTGCGAACCGAACCCAATAATGGCGGGTCGGCGTTTGGTGCGTATTCCATGACAGCAGATCAGAGCGTGACGGTTTACGCCGCCGGCTATGATGGCCAGGGATATTATCTCGGTGATCAGAATGTGGACTGGACCAGTACCGGCACGCTGGCGCCGACGGTCAACAGCAGCGGCCAGTCTTCTTTCACGTTCAGCCCGACGGTGGCGCCGGCGAGCGGCACGATTGTCGGCACGCTGGGGGCGCTCAGTGATGCGACAGGAACGATCAGCGTTTCGGCCGGTGCTTTGAATCAGATTAAAATACTCAGCGGATCGAGCGGAGAGACGAGTGAGATCACGACGGCTTCTTTGACGAGTGGCAACACGCTGGATATGCATGCCGGCGGCTACGATGCAGATGGCAATTACCGCGGCGATGAAAGCGTCACCTGGAGTGTTCTCGGCGGTATCGGTACCGTCAGCCCCTCCTCGGGTACTGCGACGACGTTTACCGCGACGATCGCAGGCACAGGCCAGGTGAGTGCCAGTAACGGCACCCAGAGCGATGTGACCGGCGACATTACCGTAACGGGTGGAGGAAGCCTGAGCTATATCCGCTTGCGCACAGAGACGAACGGCGGTGGTGTTGAGCTGGATACTTACACCATGACCGCGGATGAAACGCTGACGCTCTATGCCGCAGGGTATGATGCCGGCGGGACGTACGTCGGCGATCAGCCGGTGGATTGGTCGGGTACAGGTACACTGGCTCCGACGATTTCAGCCAGTGGACAGACATCCTTTACTTTCAGCCCCACGACAGCGCCGGCGAGCGGTACTATTGTCGGAACGCATGCAAGCGTTGGGAGTGATGCCACAGGAACGATCACCGTCAATCCGGGTGTTCCGGTTGGAAGTGTGACCTTGATTCCCGTACCCTCGGTTCTGGATGCAGATGGTACCTCGACCTCGACAATTTCTTCCAGTAAAATTTATGACTCTGACAACAACCTCATCGGCTCGGGGCGAGAGTTTACAATTCAGATCGTTCCCTCGGGTTTGGGTACCATTACCAGTGCGGATGTCAACGCAAACCGGGCGGGTGTGCAGATCGCTTCGGACGCAAATAGTGAGTTGAGCTTCCAGTACACCGCCGGAACAGCCGGAGGCACGGCGACGATTTTCGCCACCAGTGATGATGGTTCCGCTACCGGCGACACGACGATTACTCTCACCGGTCTTGAGATAACGGAAATTTTAGCCCCGGCAACGGTGTCACGCGGGCAAAACGGCGCCGAAGTGGTGATGACGGTTAAAAATTCCGGCGCCGGCGATGTGACCATCAACTCCAATTCGGCCAC
>DRLW01000604.1 GCA_011375275.1 Bacteroidota bacterium | reverse complement strand
GAACCTCATCTTGTCGGCACATGCTTGAGTCCGGGAGATTCCGGCACTGCGCCTGGCTCCGGCCGGAACGGAAATGACAGATGCCGGTTTCCGGAGCAGGCCTGGTGTGCTGAGTAAATCGGATACCCGGAAACGACAACACAGGGATGTTTTATGCTGAAAAATACTCATGATACAACCGTTACCGTCACCGGTGCGGCAGGCTACTTTGGTGCGGTTTTGTGCAGAAAGCTGCTGGCAGAGGGGTATCGCGTCCGGGCTGTGGACAACCTGCGCTACCACGGTGAGGCGCTCCTGGGCCTTCTCGATGAACCGGGACTGACTTTTTTCAAAAGCGACGTCCGCGATGATAGAGCGATGGGCCAAGTGTGTGCCGGCGCTGATGCGGTCGTACATCTGGCAGCGCTTGTCGGCGAACCGGTCTGCCGGATCAATCCGGCAGAGACCGAAGCTGTCAATGACCGGGCAACACGCTCCCTGGCCAAAATCGCTGCTGAAGCAGGCGCCGGGTTGTTCATCTTTTCATCCACGTGCAGCAACTATGGCAAAAGCGAAGATGGCCGCGCTCTGAACGAGGAGGATACGCTGCAACCGCTGTCATTGTACTCGGAAACGAAGATCGCGGCTGAGCAGGCTCTGCTGCACACCAATTATGGCGTGATGCGGGCGGTCGTGCTGCGTTTTGCCACGCTCTTCGGCGTCTCTCCGGCCATGCGTTTCGATCTGCTGGTGCAGGAGTTCGTCCGCGATGCTTATGTGACGGGCAGGCTGGAGGTGTACAATCCGCAGGCCTGGCGTCCGTTTTTGCACGTGGCCGATGCTGCCGAAGCGATTGTGCGCGTGCTCAAGGCGGGTACGCCATCGTCCCGCGTCTATAATGTCGGCGATGAAGCACTTAACAGCCGCAAGGCAGGGTTGGCGGATTACGTGCTCAGTCTCGTGCCCGGAGCTGAAATGCTCGTCAATGACACCAAAGCAGACCCGCGCGATTACCGTGTTGATTTTTCGCGCTTTGCAGATGAGTTCGACTTCAGAGCAACGCGCGATCTGCGCCAGGGCGTGGAACAGATCATCCGTCTGCTGCGGGATGGTATTGTCAGCGATCCTTTTTCAAAACGTTTTAACAAAGTCTGATCATGGAAACCAGGGAAAAAATCTATCAATGGCAGCCTGTTGTGGGCCAGGAAGAGATCGACGAAGTGGTTGCGGCCGTGGAATCATCGTGGATCACCGAAGCGCACAGAACCAGGCATCTCGAAGAGCTGCTGGCGAGCTGGCTCAATGTCGAGCACGTGGTGTTAACCAACAACGGCACGGTGGCCATCGCACTGGCACTGATCGCATTGGGCATCGGTCACGGCGACGAGGTCATTATTCCGGATATGACCTTTGTCGGTACCGGCAATGCCGTCAAACTGGCCGGCGCAAAACCGGTTGTCGTCGATGTCCGGCCGCAGGATGTGACCATCGACCCGCGGGAAGTGGAACGAGCGATCAGCAAGCGCACGAAAGCGATTATCCCCGTGCACCTGAACGGCCGCAGCGCGGAGATGCGCACGCTCAAAAGCATCTCAAAACAGTTTCTGCTTCCGATCGTCGAAGATGCGGCCCAGGCCCTCGGCTCGCGACGGCAGGGCAGGATGCTCGGCACAGAGAGCGTGGTCGGCTGCTTCTCGCTGGCGACGACGAAAATCATCACGACCGGCCAGGGCGGATTTATCGCGACAAATGATTCTGATTTCAAAAAACGGCTGACCGAGCTCAAAGACCAGGGGCGGTTGCACCGGTCGTGGAATCACCACCCGGCGCCTGGCTTTAATTTCAAATTTACCGATCTCCAGGCGGCGATCGGAATTGCCCAGTTCAAAAAACTGCCCGACCGCCTGCAACGGATGAAAGCCATCTACAGCCGCTATCGCGAACGGCTGGAGGCATTGCCGGCGGTTACTTTCCTCGACTTTGATTTTGAATCCGGCCTGTCTCCGTGGTTTGTGGATATCTATGTGCACGAGCGCGATGAGCTGGCGGCTTTTCTCGACAACATGGGTGTCCAGACGCGGCCATTTTACCCGCCGCTGCACACGCAGTATGATTTTCATGCAGCAGATGCCTGCCCCCAATCGATCCGTTTTTCCCGCACCGGGCTGTGGCTGCCCTCCTCGGTCTCGCTGACAGATGAGCAGATCGATTATGTCTGCGAGGCCATTGAAGTATTTTACGATCATCAGTCCGGCGAAAAAATACGCAGCAAAGAGAAGGAGACTCAGGATGAACCTGCAGGATAGCACTGTTTTTGTCACCGGCGGCTCTGGTTTTTTGGGGTCGCATATCGTCGATTCGCTGCGGCAACGCGGCGCGCGGGTGCTGGCGCCGGCGCGCAAACAGCTCGATTTGCTCAACCGCGCGGCTGTGGATAGTTTCCTGCGCGAGTACCGGCCGGAGGTCGTGGTGCATGCCGCTGCCTGTATCGGCGGCATCGGTTTTACCCGCACCCACCCGGGAACGACTTTTTACGAAAACATCCTGATGAACACCCAGATGATGGAAGCCTGCCGTCTGGCCGGCGTGGAAAAGTTCGTCGGTATCGGCTCGGTCTGTGCCTATCCGAAAACTCTGCCCCTGCCTTTCAGCGAAGATGACCTCTGGCTCGGCTATCCCGAAGAGACCAATGCACCCTACGGACTGGCGAAAAAGATGATGCTGGT
>DRLW01000603.1 GCA_011375275.1 Bacteroidota bacterium | reverse complement strand
GAAGCGTGCACTACGAACAAAAACATGAAGACGTGCTGAATCCTGGACGACGAGCACGAGAGAAGACACGCAGAAAATGTCTGCTGTGATCATGCTGTACCCCGCTCGGGTATACTGCACTTGGAAAACACGCCGGAGTGGCACGACCCGCTCGTAGTGCGCGCTTCAGCGCGCCCGATCCAGCATGCTGCCCCTGGCAGGCACGCTAAAGCGTGCACTACGAACGCAACAGGAAGGCGGTCTGCATGCACTATCAGGCTCAAAGCCAAAAGCGCAGGCCAAAGGTCAAGCCGTCAATCGTGATGGAGGGAGATTGAAACAACTGTCCGCCGAGAAACAGTTCGACCCGTTTGAGCATGACACCCAGCGTTGCCGAAAGCGTCGTCAGACGGTTGTCGTTGATGAAGGAGATGGTACTGCGAGCCGTCACGATAAAGGGTTTACGCGGAAGCCCGACCATTCTGAAGCCAAAGGCCGGGCCGGTGTGGCTGCGCGATGAAATGATCGACTCCAGACCGACCTGCGCCCCGAGGCGGAACTGATCATTGGCGATCACATCCCAGTTGATGCGCGCCCCGCCGATGTTGAGCAGGTCAGCGCTGGCTCCCCGGTCTTCGATCAGAGTGATGAGCGAAGACTCCAGCCCGAAGCGGTCGTAGTAATAATTTGAACGCCAGACCAGGCCGGTGACCGAGGATGCGCCGGAAAAATAGTTCCCGGCAACCTGCAGAGTGCCGTTGGGATACTTCTCGGCGGGCGTGAACGAGGCAGCCACGCCGTTATAAGGATAAGGACCGCCATCGCGGGTGACGAATGCTTCGATGATATCGATGGGATCGAAGAAGCTGAAAAACCAGTGCCCACCGCCTTCTTCTTCGTCTTCCTCATCGCCCTCCTCGAAATCCTCAACAAACTGTTCCAGTACCCCTTTTTTGTTATCATCGCTGTCGCGGGATTTTTTGCGTTCCTGCGCGTGCAGTTCGCTTATGTTGATGGCGACGATGAAAGTGAGCAAAAACAGTAAAAAGCGGTGCATGGCAATTCTCCTCATTGTTCAACAGACCCCGTGCTGATACATGATGTCCGCAGGCAACGTTTCTTCTGGTTCCTTTTCTGGGATGATGTACAATTGTCATATCGCTATAAAAGTTTGCACGACCCGGATACGCGCTGTGAAATATGATGAACGTATAGCAATTTCTGAGCCGTTTTTAAGCTCATGGACTTATACGAAAATGCAGGAGTGAGCGTTCATCGGCGGGGACGGTCCTTTTACACGATGTACCTCCAAGTTATGGCTGACGCGCATTGGTCCGGCCGTTTGCCTCTCATCGGTTACGGAAGTCTTTGATGGGTGGATTGAGAGCCGAAGTCTCGGGTTATCCACTTCACTCAGCACGGTTGCATTTTTTCAACCAGCCCGCCAGAGCACAGCACGTGCCTGCCCCCGGAACGCTCATTCTGGTTTCCGCGCAGGGGAAGGCCGGAATCCCCCGGACTCAGGCATGTGCCCGAAAAGATGAGATTCCGGCACTTCGCTTCGCCTGGCCGGAATGGCAGACGTTGGCATCTGGGGGAGACCGGGCTAGTTGAGTTCTCGATACCCTGAACCGAAGTCTGGCAATCCCTTTTGTGTCGTATCGCACGGCTGCGTAACAGTGCACCCGCTGTACCGCGCGGCCTGCCGAAACTGAACGTACTTTAAGCCCTCAAGTTTCTTGTTTTTCTCTATGATATTTTTCTTCCCCCTTGCTTTTCACCGCTGAATTGCGGATATTCCCGTCGTCAAACGACACAGGTGTCCTTCGTGTTGAAGGAAGAATAGGGAATGCCGTGAGAACCGGCAACTGCCCCGCAACTGTGATCAGCATATCGGACTGCGATGCCACTGTGCTCCGTTCCCCGCGGAGATGGGAAGGCCTCGCTGCTTTTGTCCGGCTGTAAGTCAGGAGACCTGCCTGTGACGTGTACGCTGCAGATCCCTCGAGGGAAGGGGAGGCGTCATGATTCCACAACACCATACCACTTCTGCCTCATCGTTGGTATCCCTCTGTTCCGTCTCTATCGCGGGCGTGCCCGCTGCCTACTGACGGGACTGCTGAGAAATTCGCCGGCATAGCGGGAGACGTTGTTTCCTGTTTTGTCGTGGATGTGAATTTTTCAGATAATCCACACTGCAGCCTGACAGGTCGATCGCAACCTGTGGCACAACCAACAACCGGCCACGGGTGCACTGTATCTCATGTATTTTATACCTGGAGGGTGTGATGAAATCCAAACGTTACGCAGCCCTGTTTTTGGGGCTGGGCCTGGCTGTTTCTGCCTCGGCGCAGGACGGGCAGAGCCCGCAGGATTCTCTGAAACTGTATGATTTCCCCGAACTCGTGGTTACGGCCAGCCGTGCCGGTGAAACGCCGTACAGCGAAGTCGCCAGCTCGATGACGGTCATCAGCGCTGACGAGATCGAGATTACCGGAAAAACCACGGTCGCAGCAGTGCTTCGGCAGGTGCCGGGGCTGGACGTGGTGCAGTCCGGCGGTCCTGCCCGGCGCACCTCGGTTTTTATGCGCGGCGCTGATTCCGACCATACGCTGGTCCTGCTCGATGGTGTCGAACTCAACGACCCCACTGCTGTGGGCAACAGTTTTGACTTTGGCACGTTGTTCCTGAACAATATCGAACGCATTGAAATTCTGCGCGGGCCGCAGAGTTCTTTGTACGGCTCCAACGCCATCGGCGGAGTGATCAATATCATCACCCGCAAGGGCGATGCAAACAATGCCGGACTTACTCTGCAGGGCGAGGGAGGCTCCTTTTCTACCCAGCGCTGGCAGGGCAATTATGCCGGCTCGTCCGGGAAAATCGATTACTCGGTCGGCGGGCTGTACAACGGCTCGAAAGGTTTTTCGGCTGCCAGCCAGGCATACGGCAACACCGAAGCCGACGGCTTTGCGAACATCTCCCTCAACACGCAGGTTGGCGCGCAACTGAGCGAGAATCTCAGCACCCGTCTGTTCGTCAACTGGTTCGATGTACAGGCTGATCTCGATCAGAACGGCAAACAGGGTGATGACCCGAACTATGATTACTCCCAGACACAACTGGCTACCCGGCTGCAGACCACCCTCAACGCCATGGAGGGCCGCCTGATTTCGCGGTTGGACCTTTCGATCAACCAGATTTCGCGCGAAACCGTCGATGAAAAAGACGCTGTGCGCCCGGATAACAGCAGCCGCTACACCACTGAGGGCAGCCGCACCAAGGCCAACTGGCTGAACACATTTGCCGTCAACCAGGGCACGACCCTGCTTGCCGGTCTGGAGCTGGAGAATGAAGAAGCGACCACGGCTTTTTCCTCCGAGTCTTCCTTCGGGCCTTATGCGTCCAGCTTTGGGCCGGAACGTGCGCGGACCTTCAGCCTGTTCGTGCAGGGCAATACGTCTGTAGGGGAGAACATGCATGCTGCTGCCAGTGTTCGCAGCGATCGCCACGAAATTTTCGGCAGCAAAACCACGTGGGATGTGTCTGCGGTGGTGCGCTTTGCCGAGGATGCTCTGCGTCTGAAAGTGAGCGCAGGCACCGGGTTCAATACGCCGACGCTGTTTGAACTGAACGACCCTGTTTTCGGAAACAAGGAGTTGCAGCCCGAAACCAGTCTGGGCTGGGATGCCGGATTTGAATTCGCCCCGGGCGCCAGCCCGCTGCGTTTTTCAGCGACTTATTTCCAAAACAATTTTGAAAATCTCATCGGGTCAGACAGCAATTACCGCGCGATCAATATCAACAAAGCGAGCACGAGCGGCATTGAAGCTGTTGCATTCGGCCGTCTGGGCAGCAAAGGATCGGTGCGCCTGAGTTATACGCTCACCAACTCGGAAAACAAAAGCGAGGGCGATCCGAATCAGGGCCAGCCGCTCCTGCGCCGCGCCAAACACAAGGCCGCTTTCGATGTCGTGGTGTATCCGACCGTACAAACTTCGGTGAATATCGGTGTGCGCTACGTGGGCAGCCGCGATGATATGGATTTCAGCAGCTGGCCGGCAGCCCGCGTCACGCTGGACCCGTACACGCTGGTCGATCTGGCTGCCAACTGGAGTTTCAGCAAAGCCCTGACAGCCTTTGCGCGGGTGGAAAACCTGCTCGATGCCGAATATGAGGAAGTGCTGTACTACGGCACTGCACCGCGGGCGTTCTATTTCGGCCTGCGTGTGTCGCGGTGATTTTTCTCGCCGGATCGGCATGAAACACAAAAGCCAGCCCGTGAAAATGACGGGCTGGCTTTTTTTAAGCGATGATTTTCTGCAGTTATTCCCACTCCAAAGTGCAGCCGCTCGCACAACCGTCGCAATAATGTAGCTTTCCAAAGTAGCCATCCGGCGAAACCGCTGTGTCAGACTGCCTGACTCCTCCGGCCAGGATCGCCTTGCATTTCACCCCAATGATGGGTGTACCTTCAGCAAGCTAGATGACAGCACGCCTGCGTTCCACACGTTGTGCCTGCTGTTTTGAGCCGCGCACGCAGAGCTGAACCGGAAGCGCATATTGCCAGAGCCCCGGTAAAATTAGCGACTTCAGAACCTTGCGAAGGCTACAAGCCTTCGCAAGGTTTAGGTT
>DRLW01000602.1 GCA_011375275.1 Bacteroidota bacterium | reverse complement strand
GGGATTACCAGTTGCTTTTTTAATTTTCATGCCAGAAACTGTGGAAACGTTCTGGCTGCTGAGTTTGAATGTCATCTGTGCATTTTTGTGAACCACGAAGTGCACGATGGACACGAAGAAAAACAAGAAGAAATGCCAGGAACTGCTGGCACTGATTTTTTCGACACTGCTAAATTCTTCGCGCTCTTCGCGCCTTTGCGGTGAAACCCGGCTTCAGGCCAAAGCTGAGAGGACGGGATAACCAGTTGCTTTTTTTATTTTCATGTCAGAAACTGTGGAAACGTTCTGGCTGCTGAGTTTGAATGGCATCTGTGCATTTTTTTTGAACCGCAAAGGCGCTAAGGACGCCAAGAAAAACGAGATGAAATTTCGGGAACTGCTGGTGCAAATTTTTACGACCCTGCTCTGTTCTTCGCGCTCTTCGCGCCTTTGCGGTGAAATCCGGTGCTGACCGAAGCTGAGAGAACGGGGCAAGCTGCCGGTTTTTGTCCCAAAATGTAAATCGCTCAGGTCAGGTTTTATCCGCTGATAAAATTTCAGCAACGTCCTGCTATTATTAAATTTGCGGATTGTTCAGGCCAGACATCCCAAATCAATCCGTGCTGTTTGAACGGATTTTTTCCGCTGCCAATTCCTGTAATTGACGCCGGTCGGGTTTCAGGCCACTGCCGTGTTGCCCGGGCAGGGGGAAGAAACGGTCCGGAATTTTGAACCTCGGCAGCCGATCGCCGAGCCACGTACGCAAGTCGTCGGACGATGTTTCCAGTGTCGTTGCTGTTTCGCAAAAAGCGACCGGTCGCATACCGAACTCCGCGTGCGGCACTGCCACCACAACAGCCTGCACCACCCCGGGATGCTGCAGCAGCTCCCTCTCGATCTCCTCAGGATGAATATTCTCCCCGCCGGAAATAAACATGTTGTCTTTGCGCCCGAAGACCTGCAGGGCACCGTCTCCGCGCAGCCTGCCGATATCACCGGTGGCAAACCAGCCCTGTTCATCAAAGGGTGTGAGCAGATCATCGTGCTCGAGATAGCCTTTGAAGCGCGTTTTTCCGCGCACCAGGATTTCACCGTCCGCCGCGATTTTCAGCTCGCGATGGGGCAGGACAAAGCCGGCGGTGAGCAGCTCGCTCACATCAGCGCCCGGCCGGGTTGTGGTGATCTGTGAGCTCATCTCGCTGGAGCCGTAACTGACGTGTACCCGCAGGCCGAGGGCGTGCGCCTCGTTGATCAGTTTCTCCGGAATGGCGCTGCCACCGAGCAGGATGGCTTTCAGACGCTGCAGCACGGGCACAAGCTCTGGTTTCTGCAGCATGCGTCGCAGTTGCGTCGCCACGAGAGAGACATGCGTGCACCTTTCCTGTTGCAGGAAATCAGCGAGCTGCATCTGCGGCGGGGGGATGACCACACACCCGCCGTGCAGGGCCGTGCGGTAGAGAATGGCCAGTCCGCCGACGTGGTAGAGCGGCAGACTGAGCAGCCAGCGATCACCGGGCTGCACCGGAATGTTGTGCTGTGAGCCCAGCGCGCTGAAATAGTGATTGCCGAAAGTATGCAGAACAGCCCGGGCCCGGCCGCTGCTGCCCGAGGTGAAGATACAGTTGCTTTCCTGCTCGAAATGCGGTTCCCGGAGCGGCCTGTGCCCGGCCGGAGAAGGCGTTGCCGATACCAGCTCGCGTGCGGACAGAAGCTGCAGCCCTGCGAGTTCGCGTTCACGGGGCTTCTCCGTCGTAACCAGCGCGGTACAGCCGGTCTGTTGCATGGCGTTGGGGATATGCCCGGCCGGCAGGCGGGTGCTCAGGGGTACGCTGATGATCCCACCCTCGAGGGCAGCCATGAGCAGGATGGCCAGTTCCGCACAGTTGGGCAGATAAAGAGCGAGGCGGTCACCACGCTGCAACCCGGCTGCAGCAAGGTTTTGGGCCGTGGCATGGATGAGCGCGGCGTATTGCGCAAAAGTGAAGGCGCCGTTTTCTGTGGCCAGAGCAGGTTCTGCGGAAAATTCCGCTGTGAAACGGGAGAAAAAAACCGGGCTGGCGCTGTGCGCGGACATTACCATAACCATCCGATGGAGAAAAATAGACTGTAAAACAGCAGCAGCTTGCCCGTAGCAGCGAGGACATCGTTGAGCACGCGGCCCTCTGCGCCGGAAAAAATCGTTCTGATCGCCGGGATGGCCAGGGGGAGCGTCAGCAGCACGGCGAGTGCAGCAGCCTGGGCCTGGCCTTTGAGGTAGAGCCAGACCGGGATCAGACAGGCGGCGAGAAGAGAGAAGAGATACTCGAAGCGGGCAAAGGTTTTTCCGAAGCGCACCACCAGGGTCTTTTTGCCTGCCGCGCGGTCGCCCTCGATGTCGCGCAGATTGTTGACGGTGAGAATGGCCGTGGAGATCAGCCCCGGAGCCAGGCCGGCGATCAGAACCGTGGGCGTGATGCCGAGAGCCTGTACGTAGTAGGTGCCGCCGACAGCCACCGGGCCGAAAAAGATCAGCACAAACAGATCAGCGATGCCGAGATAGGCCAGGGCCACAGGGGTTGCCGTGTAGAGTATGCCGAAGAGAATAGAACTCAGCCCGATGGCGACGATCGGCCAGCCGCCGCGCCAGACCAGATAGATGCCGATGCAAAACGCCAGCGCAAAGGCGATGACAAAGGCTGTGCGCATGGCCTGCGGGGTGACCAGACCGGCCTGTGTCGCGCGCACAGGGCCCAGGCGCGGCCCGGCGTCCGCACCTTTGAGAAAGTCAAAATAGTCGTTGGCGAAATTGGTGCCGATCTGGATCAGCACTGCGCCGGCCAGCGCTGCCATGGCCGAGGGCCAGTGCATCACGCCGTCGGCATGGGCCATGGCCGTGCCCATAATCACCGGCGCGACAGCGGCCCAAAGCGTTTTGGGACGGCTGGCCTGCAGCCAGACTGAGAGCGTGTTGTTCATGTATGGCTATGTTTCCGTTTAAGGCGATGGAGTACAAACAAACCCGATTTATGCACGAACCGTCGTTTTACGCAGGAAAATCGGGATGGCAGAAAAAAATCGTTCGATGAAATGCTCGGAATCATTTGTCACTCAGGTTCTCCCGCACCACCCAACGCGGAGGGTGTGGCGGGTACTTGTCTGCGTCGGCTATAGAATAACAGAGCCGGGGCAAAAGGTCAAGGGAATTCAACGTGGGAGACAGATGGCAGGGGAAAAGATGATGAACTGTCGGATTTTGTGGACAGTCAGAAATAGAGGTGTTGTAAAATTCGGACGCTCTTCTCGCTCCTCATCCCGCTCCCGGGGTGAGAAGCGGTTGCGCCGCTCCGCGGTATTTGCATTTTTCAGGCTACCCGGGCTTGATGCCCAGGTCCTTCATTTTTTTGTACAGATGTGTGCGTTCGATGCCGAGCAGGGCAGCGGTTTTGGTGATATTGCCGTTGCATTCGTTCAGGGTCGCCAGAATGTAGTCGCGTTCAAAAGCAGCGCGGGCCTGGCGCAGGGTTTCACGCGTGCTGCGGGTCGATTCCGGCAGATCGGGGAATGTGCTGGCGAGCTGCAGCATGCGCCGGTCTATTCGTCTGCTTTCGGTGATGACGGCGATTTTTTCGATGAAGTTTTTCAGTTCGCGCGCATTCCCTCGCCAGGGCTGGGAGTGCAGAAAGGCTTTACAGTCCTCACCGAGATAGCGTTCGGGGATATTATTGTCCCGGCAGGCAGCCTGCAGGAAGTACTGTGCCAGCGGGAAAATATCCGCCTGGCGTTCGCGCAAGGGCAGAAGCCTGATCGGCAGACCGTTGATGCGATAGTATAAATCATCGCGGAAAGCGCCCTCATCGACCAGGGCCTGCAGGTTTTTATTCGACGCGGTGATCAACCGGATGTCGATCTTTTCGGGCTTTTCCGCGCCGATGCGCTGTACCTCGTTGCTTTCGAGCGCGCGCAGGATTTTCGCCTGGGCGGCCAGGCTGAGATCGCCTATCTCATCGAGAAACAACGTGCCGCCGTCGGCCTGCTGGAAGTATCCTTTTTTGCGCATCCGCGCGTCGGTGAATGCGCCTTTTTCATAGCCGAAGAGCTCGCTTTCGATCAGCGTCTCCGGGATCGCAGCGCAGTTGACCTGAACAAAGGCGGCGTTTTTTCTGTTGCTGGTAAAATGCAGCGCCCGGGCAACCAGCTCCTTGCCGGTGCCGCTTTCGCCGCTGATATGGACGGCGATGCGGGTTGCAGCCACGATGTCGATCAGAGAGGTGATGCGTTGCATCTCCGGGCTGGCGGCGATCAAACCGTATTTTTGCAGCGCTTGCTGCTGGGAGGTGACCTGCGCTTTTCGGGTCAGGCTGATGGTGAGAATGTTTTTGACGGTTAATAAAACTCTCTGGGATTCGATGGGTTTTTCGAGAAAATCGAGCGCCCCAAGCCGCGTCGCCTCAACAGCACGCTTGATCGTCCCCTGTCCCGAAATCATGACCACAGCAAGCCCGGGATACAATTCCAGGCTGCGTTTCAACACTTCGAGCCCGTCGATGTCCGGCAAAGATAAATCCAGCAAAACCAGATCCGGCTGGGTGGAGGCGAGAAAATCGAGCGCGGCTTTTCCTCCGGAAGCGCAGTGAACGGTGTAATTTTCAAACTGCAGAACGTCTGTGAGCAGTTCGAGAAAGGTCGGATCGTCATCGACGACGAGAATGGTTGCTTCTTCCATGATTTGCCGAGAAAAGTTTCCGGGGATGGTGGTGATTCCGAGAAAAAAGCGTCTGCGTCTGGACTCATTCCCAGGTGCAGGCGGGAATGATAATAACAAAAACCGTACCTATACCGACTTCGCTTTTGGCTTCTATCGTACCGTCATGGTCTTCGACGATTTTTCGGGCTATCGTCAGCCCGAGTCCGGTACCGTCTTTTTTACTGCTGTAAAAAGGCTCGAAAATCTTTTGCAGTTTATCAGCCGGAATACCCTCACCGGTATCGCTGATCTCGATCCGGGTGGCGTCGTGATATTCCTGCACCAGAGGGAGCGACAGAGCCTGGACAAAGCGCGTGCTGATGCGCAACTTGCCCTCCTGGCGCATGGCCTGAACAGCATTTTCGATCAGGACGTCGAATACGCTCCTGAGCTGGTTTTCATCCGCACGGATCTCTGGCAGCTCGGTCTCCAGGTCCAGCTCGATCTCGATACCCATGGGCATCGAGGGGTGGAAAGTCTGCACGCACTGCCGGATGAGCAGGTTGATGTCGATTTTGTGTTTCTCCGGCTCCTGCAACTGCGCCAGCCTGAGAAAACCGTCGGTCAGAATCCTCAGACGGCGTACCTCATTGACCACGTGATCGACGTATTTGTCATATTGGGTTTCATTCTCGGCACCGTCTTTTTTGTACTGCATCTGAAGCCTTTCGGCGGCCAGCAGGACAGAGGCAAGGGGTGTTTTCAGCTCATGGGCCAACTCCTGCGTGACAGCAGCCCAGGCAATGGCTCTCTGAACCGAACGCGGATTTTCCGGATCGTTGCGGCGGCTTTGGATCATCCCCTGACGGAAAAAATAAAACATCAACAGCACGGTGAGGCCACTGCCGGCCATGAACCCGGCGAGAGTGCCCGGCGAAACAGGAAGAAACGACCAGGAGTTGCGCACCAGGGCCAGCTCATAGATCGCCTCCGGGCCCGACAGCAGCAGCCGTTGTCCCCCCTCGCCGTCTTGCAAAGGCTGGAGCACAGCCCCCGAGGAAGGGAACCTGGCCAGTAATTCAAGCTGCCTGGAAAAAATATACAGAGCCGACTGGCCGATAATGGCGATTTCCGGCCTGCCGTCATGGGTCAAATCGGTGACCAGAACCCGGGTGGAGTTACGAATATCCTCCCCCAGATTACACGACCGGACGACGCGATTGTCCATGTTGCGTATCTCGATGTCTCCTTTTTTCCATATCGTGATAAACTCTTCAATACCGTCCTCTTCGATATCTATGAAAGCTGTGTTCAGGATCAATAGCCTGCGCGACGGTCTTTTTTTGATCAATTCTCCCGAGGTGTGATCCCAGTAAGCGACCATGTTGACATCATTGGGGTCGTTCCTCTGCGCAACCTTCATCAGGATGATTTCCATGCGGCCGTCTTTATCCAGGTCCCGGGCAAAGGGCGTCACGCCGGTATATTTACCGCCGAACCTTTTCTGAACCAGGCGCTCTCCTTTGGAATTCAGTATGATCAAGTAGGAGTTGTAATCATTGGTTCCATTGACATCTCTGCCGCCACCATTGGCCGGCGCTCCACTGACAAGAATAATTTCAGGGATACCATCACCATCCGTATCAGCTAAGATACCGCCATCGGGAGAGGTGCCCAGGGTATAAATCCATTTGATTTCACCGCTCTGATAATCGATCGCATAGATGCCGCGGGGCTGGTAGGTATAACCTGCGCGAACGCTGAGGATGATTTCATTTCTGCCGTCCTCGTCAACATCCAGGGTGCCGATAGCTTTGACTGTAATATCGTGCACAGTGCTGGCAGCCGTATCCTGGCGGAGAATGTCGAAAGCAGCGAGAGAATCCCCTCGCCAGGTGAAAAGGGCGCCGCGCAGACTCCCCTTACGACGGATCGTGACAAAGATTTCCTGCGTGAGATCATGCTGGATGTCGATGAAGTCGATCGAGATTTCTCCGTTGAAATTACATTGCTCGATAACGCTCTGATCAGCATAATTGAAGATCGTGAAGCAGTTTGGCTCGAAGTCATTTAACGCTTTGTCTGCTGCGATGTTGATGGCTTCACTCTTCCCATCCCGGTTTAAATCTCTGACGTATGGCGAGGGCAGGAGACGGGCGTTGGAAGCCCGCGAAGATTGGATGGTGAGGGTGTAGGGCAAGCCTGCGGGGTCTGCTTCAACAGGAAGAGGATCAGCAGCAGGCTGGCAGGCATAGAGAAGCAGGGGTGCAAGGAAAAATTGGATGAGGGGTGAATAGGATGACATGATCAAGCCCCTTTCCTGTGTCACACATTGTTTTCGATATCCCGGCCTGTTCCCCGGTAACAGCACTCAACGTGAAGCCGCGAACAGGCGGGAAGGCTATACATGAGATTCAACAGATGCGTAGTATTTGGGAAGTAGAGCGTGCTGTGCGCCTTTGCGAAGGAAGAACCGGTGGAGAACGTAATAAAACATGAGGTTTCGAAGGCGATTGGGCGGAGTCGGACCTGTCGCAGGGGTGATTCCGGCATAAGCGATGTGAAGAGCCGTTGGCAAAAGCGCTGTTCTGCGCTCCGGCGGTATGCTGCAAGCCGCCGGCATACGGTGCCGCTGATCTGAAAAAATCAACCCGACTTGTGCACAAACTAACGCTGCGCCGGGAAAGTCGGGACAGCTGAAAAATTTTGTTCGATGAAGTACTCGTAATAGTTCGTGAGTCAGGTTGGGCGTCACATCCCGGGCATGAGTCCACATGACTGTTTTCCCGCACAAACCGGAGGATGTAACAAGGTAAGTCTCTGCTCCCGGTCATAGGATAACAGAGCCGGGGCAAAAGGTCAAGGGAATTCACCGGTTCGCAGGCAAAAAAAAGCCCCTCGCAGCAGGGTGTGCGCGAGGGGCTGGAGATATCCGGTGCAAACCAGGGTCAGGGTCTTTTGGGGAATTTGCCAAAATCCGGCTTGCGTTTTTCATTGAATGCATTGCGCCCTTCCTGGCCTTCCTCGGTCATGTAGAAGAGCATGGTGGCATTGCCGGCCAGTTCCTGCAGCCCGGCCTGGCCGTCGCAGTCTGCGTTCATGGCAGATTTCAGGAACCGGATGGCGATGGGCGAGTTGGCGAGAATTTCCCGGCACCACTGCACGGTTTCCTCTTCGAGGCGTTCGTAGGGCACCACGGTGTTGACCAGCCCCATTTCCAGAGCTTGTTGTGCGTTGTACTGGCGGCAGAGGAACCAAATCTCCCGCGCTTTTTTCTGCCCGATGATACGGGCGAGGTAGCTGGAGCCATAGCCCCCGTCAAAGGAGCCGACTTTCGGGCCGGTCTGCTGGAAGATGGCATTGTCTGCGGCAATAGTCAGATCACACATGACGTGCAGCACGTGCCCGCCGCCGACGGCATAGCCGGCAACCATGGCGATGACCGGCTTCGGGCAGGTGCGGATAGCCCGTTGAAATTCGAGCACGTTCAGGCGGTGAACGCCTTTGTCATCTTTATATCCCGAATCGCCGCGGATTTTCTGATCGCCACCGGCGCAGAACGCTTCTTTGCCCTCGCCGGTGAGAATGATCACGCCGATGTCGAGATCGTTGCGCGCGTCCTCGAGGGCATCCTTCATTTCCTCGACGGTCAACGGCCGGAATGCATTGCGAACCTGCGGGCGGTTGATGGTTATTTTTGCTATGCCTTCGGCTTTGTGATACTTGATGTCAGTGTAGTTTTTTGCCTCGATCCAATTGATACTGCTCATTTTCCCTCCTCAGCATGAGTCAAACAGGTTGATAATACAGATATGAATTCACTGGTTTTTTCAAAATGGATATTGTGTCCCGCGCCGGCGATGATGTGCACCCTGGCCCGCGGGCAGCGCGCGGCCATGTCTGCCGCGATCGCGCGAAATTTGTCGTCCAGCTCTCCGGTGAGAAGAAAGAGCGGCATCTTGATATGCTGCAATTCATCCCAGAGCGAAGGCTGGCTGCCCGTGCCCATGCAGCGCAGCGATCGCGCCAGCTCGTGCGTATGGTTGCGCAGGCGCAGGGCCTGTATATCCAGAAAATTGGCGTGTTGCCGCAGGGTAGCGAACATGGGCTGGGCGTACCATTCTGTGAGAAAATCTTCTAACGTGCTGTTCTCCAGCCTGCCGGCAAGGGCGTTGTCGTGTGCGCGGCGCTGCCTGCGTTCGGCCTCGGTGCGCAGCCCGGGCGAGGCTGATTCCAAAATAACCCGTGGAAAGCGTTCCGGATAGTGCACAGCGAGATAGAGCGCCAGCCTGCCGCCCATGGAGTAGCCGACCAGCGCTGCTTCTTTGATGCCGAGCTGATCGAGTGTACGGACGACTGCCGCTGCTGCGCCGGGCATGGTGTACGCCTCTTCCGCAAGCGCTGTGCTGTCGCCGTGGCCCGGCAAGTCGATACTCACACAGCAGTACCGTTCCTGCAGAGCCGCCGTTACCCGCCGCCAGTCACGGGCCTGGCCCATGAAACCGTGCAGAAAGACAATATACGGATTTTCTCTTTCCCCCTGCAAAAGATATCGAAGCTGCGGAGCGTTTACCATGCTGTTTTTTCGATGATGGTTCGTGCCGATCGTTCCAGCGCGCGGTGCAGGGCAGCGTTTTCTTGTCTGTCGCCCGAAATTTCGATCAGCAGGGAACGGCCTTGTTTCAGGGCTGCGGCATACATGTTTTGCAATTCATCCAGGCCCTTCGGTTGCTGCCACCCGAGCCCGAATTGCGCCGCTGCATGTTCAAAGGTAAAACTGTGCGGTGTGCCGAAAAATTCGTCAAAAATATCCGTTTGCTGCGAAACCGGCAACAGGGAAAAAATCCCCCCTCCGTGATTGTTGATCACAACGACGATAACCGGGTTCGGGTTCCCCGGAAGCAGAGACAGGGAGTTGAGATCGTGCAGCAAAGCCAGATCACCGGTGACCAGAGTCACCGGTTGTGCCAGCCCATCGGCAAAACCGGCAGCGCTGGCAAGGGTGCCGTCGATGCCGCTGGCACCGCGGTTGGCAGTCGTCTGCACGCCCTCGGGCAGCGCAGTGACGAACATGTCGAAATCGCGGACAGGCATGCTGTTGCCGAGATAGAGGCCGTTGCCGGGGAGGATGGTCCGGGCAATACAGCGGGCCACAGCCGGCTCGGTAAGAGTGCCGCGATCCAGCGCTGCGGAAAAATGCCGTTGCAGCTCAGCATCACAAGCCGGCAGGCCGGTACCGGCGCCGGAGTGGCCCGCAGCCGGGATGGTGTGTTCAAGGGCATGGCAAAAGCTCGCGATGCCGGCCTGTACGCGCAGGGTGATGTTGTGCGCCGGGTCCATGCGCCGGGGATGGGGAGCGACGAGAATTTTTTCTTTTGCGGGTAAAAGCGGCAGGTGCTTGCACACCACCCGTCCGCCCAGATGCAGAATACAGTCAAACTCCGGTGGTGCGCCGGCAGGATTCAGCATGTGGTTATAGTGGCTGATGAGGGGAAACGAGGCTGTTTCGCTGCGCAGTCCGGAGGTGATGTCGGCAAAAACCGGCACATTGAGGTGGCCGGCGAGCCTGGTCACAGCCTGGCGCTCTTCGGCCGTGTCGAGCCTGCCGGCGACCAGCAGAGGTTTTTTCGCGGCTGCGAGTTTTTCGCCAACACGGGCGATGACCGCAGGCGCGGGCGTGAGCTCGGGAATGCTGTACTGCGTCCAGGGCTGGCGGTGGCTGTGCCACTCCTGCAGGGAGTCCGGAAGACCGGGAGGTGCTTCGTCCGGCCCGGGAATCAGCGGCTCGCGAAACATGCAGTTGATCTGTACCGGCCCTGGCGGCTGGCTGAGAGCACGATGCACGGCCTGATCCACAGTGGTGAGAACGAAAGCAGGCGGGATGGCTGCATCCGGGCAGGGCATATCCACGCTCCAGCGCAGGTATGCGCCGAAAATGCCGGTCTGTTCGATGGTTTGATTGGCACCGGTATCGCGCAGCTCCGGTGGTCTGTCCGCGGTGAGCAGAATCATGGGCACGAAGTCCTGCGCACTTTCGATGACAGCAGGCAGATAGTTGGCCACTGCCGTGCCGGAGGTACAGATCAAGGCAGCGGGTGTGCCTGTGGCGCGGGCGTGGCCCAGGGCGAAAAATGCGGCGCTGCGCTCATCGAAAAAAACACGGGTTCGGGCGTTGGCATTGCGGGCGGCAGCCACGGTGAGGGGTGTGGAGCGGGAGCCGGGAGAAATGCAGAAAAGGCTGATGCCGTTGCGCACGAGCTCATCGATGAGCAGCGTACTCCACAGCAGGTTCAAGTTGGGAGCTCTGGGTGTCATTGCTCCGTCAGAATCTTCATGAAATTGCCAATTTTGTTTTCAATCTCGTCCCATTCCCCATCGGAAGTCGAGCCTTCGACGATTCCGGCACCGGAGAAGAGCGCCAGCTCTCTGCCGGTAATCAGCCCGGAGCGGATCGCGACGGCAAATTCTGATGAAGCCCGGCCGACATAACCCACCGGCCCGGCATACCAGCCGCGATCAAAGGGTTCCAGCTCGCGGATGGCTGCGATGGCTTTTTCCTTCGGGCTTCCGCCTACCGCCGGCGTGGGGTGCAGGCGCTGCAACAGCTCGGCATCACCGATGCCCGGGCGAAGGATGCCCTGCATGCGGCAGATCAGGTGTTGCACACGCGATAGCTTGAGCAGGGAAAGTTCGTCATCCGTATCGACTGTTTCACAGACAGCGCTCAGCGCCTGCCCGATACTTTCGAGCACATAGCGATGCTCGCGAACATCTTTGGAAGAGGTGATCAGCTCTTTGCCAAAGCGGAAGTCTTCTTCCGGGCTGGTGCCCCGCGGCCGGGTTCCGGCTACGGCTTCGGTCTTCAGCAGTTGTGAAGTTCGTTTGTACAGCCTCTCCGGCGAACCGCCGATGAAAGCACGGCCTCCGGCAAACTGAAAACAAAAGTAGAACAGGCCCGGATTGAGCGCGCGCAGGCGCTGCAGCAGCCAGACCGGGTCAAGGCCCTCGGCGCACTCGAAGACGGATTTTCGCGCCAGAACGATTTTTTCCAGAACTCCGCTGCGAAATGCCTGCAAAGCTGCGTCGATGCTTTGTTCCCAATGCTCGCGGCCGGGATAATCGACGCGGCGGATGATTTGCGGCTGATGTTTGCGGCCGTTTGTCGGTGAAAAGTTCAAATGTTCCAGCTCGTAAACCATCTGATCCAGGCGCTGGAGGAATCGGGCATCCTTTTCCCACAGAAAATTGGCGGCTAAAAATGTGCCATCACTGTTTTTGAACAGTTCAAAAGCGGGAATGATGAATCTGCAGGTGTGAAAGTCCTGCCAGTGCTCATCGACAGGGTGAGGGGCATAAAAGCG